>JAQCIA010000182.1 GCA_027620105.1 Verrucomicrobiota bacterium
TTCATACACGGCCACGGTCAGGTCATCCGCCTTCTGCCACGCGATTATCTTCGTATAGTCTCTCATGGTCCAAGGTCCATGGTCTAAGGTCCAAGGTCTGCGGTCTAAGGTCTGTGGTCTAAGGTCTGTGGTCTAAGGTCCATGGTCCAAGGTCTAAGTTCTGCGGTCCAAGGTCCAAGGTCTAAGCTCCTCATCCCTCAAATCATCCTCTCCACCAGCTTCTGCTCACTGACGTAGAACAGCCGCAGGCTGATCAGGAACAGGGCCGTGGCCGTGGCGACGCAAAGCGCATAAATGCCCACCTGGTGGTTGTAGACGTGGCCGTGGATGAGGACATCGCGGGCGGTGCAGATCAGATAAGTCAGCGGGTTATACTTGATGACCACCTGCAGAAAGGGGCTGGGGATCTTGTCCGAGTACAGCAGGGGGGTGGTCCACATCAGGAAGCCAAAGAGTATGTTGATGACGCGGCTGAGGTCGTAGGCGACCATGTTGATCAGACCAATGATCAGGCCCATGGCGGCGCCGAGGAAGAAGATGGGCAAGATGGTGAGGGGAAACAGGAGGGCCTGCCAGGGGGGAATCACCCGGTGCACCAGCATGACGACGATGCAGGTTACGAGGGTGAGCGAGAAACCGGTGATTCCCTGAATGAACTGCTTGGTGAGCATGGCTTCGTGGGGGAACGAGACCTGCATCAGGAGCCCACCGCCGGACCCCAGGGTCGAGGTCCCGTTGGCATAGGAACCGGAGAACAGGCCCCACATGGCGCGGCCGACGATGAGGTAGACGGCCAGCGGAACCGTGAGCGCGCCGGGGTTGTAGAGTTGGACTTTGGCGGCGAAGAGCCAGGGGATGACGCTCATGATGGGCCCCGCCAACATCCACAGGATGCCGATGTGCGACTTCTTGTATTGCGCCGTGAGATCACGCTTGAGCAGTTGCGCGATCATCTCCCGCGCGCCCCAGGTGTTGCGGGCCATGGCGATCCACGTCGCCAGCCAGCTTAGCTCGTGGCGCTGGTTGGGGCGGTAGATCGTCAGCGCCGGAGGCGCTGACGATTGCGTGCCGACGTTTGGACGTGGGGACGTGTCTACGTGGGGATGCGGGGGGGACGTATCTACGTTTGGACGTGTCGACGTGTCAACGTTTGTCATTGGTGCACCATTTGTCAGCGTTGCCGATCATGAGGGTAATCTGCGCAATGATGTGCTCGAAGCGATCGTCAAAAGCGCGGTATTCGGCATCGCCCAGATAGTTAAGCTTTAGCGCCACGTCCAACCAGCACTGCATCTCGCCCGCTTCCGTCTCGGAATCGCTCAGCTTTGAAATGAACGCTGCCTTGTAGCGACGCTTGCGCCAAGCTTCTGCGATATTGGATGCAACAGATCGTGAAGCGCGGCGCATCTGATCCGCGAGAGCGTAGCGTTCCGGCGTAGGCAAACCTTCGCAGAAATGATGAATATCCACGCTCAGAATTAGCGAGTTTTGATAAACATCCAAATCCCGAAAATGGCGAGCCAATGTCATGGCGTACCTTTACTGGTCTTTACCACCACGTCGATACGTTGATACGTTGATACGTCCCCACGTTGATACGTCAACACGTTCACACGCGTCGATCGTCCGCATGTTACTTGAGTAACATCCGGACGATCGACGAGTTCCACACCTTCTGCGCCTTGGCGTGGAAATCGCGGAGGTGCTGGAGTCGGGCGGCGACGAAATCGCGATCGGGCGCGAGGTCTCCGCCCGCACCGTTGCCGATGTCGGCCTTGAGTTCATCCAGCAACGCGGTGCCCGTGGAGAGCTTCGAGCCGACCATGTCGCGCAGGATGTTGCGCACGATCTCGCCCAACCATTCGTTGGCTTCGTAATAGTCCTTCCGGTCGCCGCGCACCCAGATTTTGCGCACAGCGTTCCACTGTTCGAGTTGGCGCACGCCCATGCTGGCGCTGCCCTTGCTGATGCCCAGGGCATTCTCCAAGTCAGCCAGGCTGCGCGGTCGCGGGCTCAAATACAGGTAGCCGTAGATCTGACCCAGCACGCGGCCGACGCCCAGCGATTGGGCCGTATTTCCGGCATCCTCGACAAAGCGCCGCACCACCGTGGGGAGTTCGTGTGCGGAGGGAGTCATGGGAAAGGGTTCGGGGTTCGGGGTTCGGGGTTCAGGGAGAAGGGTTCGGTTCAGACAGTCGGTAGTCCGTAGCCAGTTGTCAGTGCCGACTGAACACTGAATACTGATCTCTATCCCCGCCCCATTCGCCGCCACCGGGCACGCTCCGCGCCTGTGCATTATGCAGACGGAACGTTCAGAACATCCTGAACGTACCATAATTATGGGCGCCTGCCAGCAATTTTTACCGGATCGCGGCCAGCGGTCAATTGACCAAAATCCCACGGGAAACCCGGAAGGACCTTAAAAGCAAGCGCATTTTTTGCCGAGCTGGTATTATGCTCAGCATGCGTGGCACGTGGAAGCATGTCTGGACGGTGGCAGGGGGGGGGATGGTGTTCGCCTTGCTGATTGGGGCCTGGTTCTGGCGGCAGGTCGGTCGCGACACGGGGATCAGAATCATGCCGCTTGGGGATTCGATGACCCAGGGAACCAAGGTCTACCCAGGGTACCGGGTGCTGCTATGGAAGGCGCTGCGTGCACAGGGCATGAACGTGAATTTCGTCGGCCGTGAGCAGCGCTACTACATGGAACGCTGGGGGGCCTGGGGCTTCGACGCGGACCACGAGGGGCATTGGGGATGGACCGCCAAGCGACTGCTGGAGGAACTGGAACCCTTGGCAAGCGAGGCACAACCGGACATTGTGCTGCTGCAGATCGGCATCAACGACCTCTTTGGGGGACGTCGGCCGCACGCGATCGCCGAGAATATAGAGCAGATCATCCAGTCGCTGCGGGGCGCCAATCCCCGCGTAGCCGTTCTGGTGGCCCAACTCCCCCCGGTTCTGGATGATCAGTCCAAGCCGCTGATACCCGAGTTGAACAGGGAAATCATCGGCCTGGCGACCAGACTCGACAGCGCGGAGGCGCGGGTGCTCACTGTCGATCAGTACAGCGGTTACGATGCGGCTGCCGACACTTATGACTGGCTGCACCCCAACGAACAGGGCGGCCGGAAAATGGCGGAGCGCTGGTTTTCGGCCTTGCTGCCGGTGTTGGCGGAGGTGTCTGGTTCCGACGCCCGGGCACTTGTGACTCGGAAGCCGTGAGAAAATCGAAAGCGGCTGGCCGGCGTGATCCCCGCGTCCCCGGATAAAGAAGAACGATCCGTTCTCGCAAGAATGAAGCGCGGAGCCGCCCAGACCCGCTGATTTCTTAGCCAACTTCTCCGGGATTGAGGACGAGACCGTAGTGCGTCATGAGCCGAACATGATCAGGGGTGATACTGCGGATGATGCGCGCCGGGTTGCCGGCTACCAGACTGCAGGAGGGAATGTCCTCGCGCACCAGGCTGGCGGCGGCGATCACGACGTGGTCACCGATCCGGACGTTGCCAATCACGATCGCGCCGGTTCCAATGAAGACATCGTTCCCAATGACCGGACGCCCAGTGTCGTAGTCGGTGCCCACCGTGACGTTATGGAGAACATAGAGATCGTTACCGACGGACTCGGCGTCGATGAGGATGCGGCCCCAGTGGGGCATGATGAGGCCGCCACCAAGCGGGGGGGTTAACTCGATTCCGGTACGACGTGAGCCGTGCTGGTAGCAAAAGAAGAGCAGACGACGTAGTCCAGGGATGTTGAGGATGCGCCAAAGACGGTAGAAGAGGAGCGTGCGATATTGCGGGGCGCACCAGTAGGCGCGCAGCCGCGCGAACCGACTCTGTTCGAAGCACCCGGAGGAGAAGCGCGCGAAGTCGCGGCGGAGGTTGGCGAGTTCTCGGCGTCGAATGCGGCGTGCGGATCCAGACATGCGGTGATGGTGGGCCCGGCGACTTGGGCTGTCAACGGGATTGCTCCACGCTATTGTTTCTGTGCGCTTGCGCTTCAATGGATGAATGGGTTGCGCTTTTTACCGTTGTTGGCGGGGCTGGTCGCGGAGGCGCTGGGTCCAGCTGGCGACGGGGCGGGCCTGGCGCTGGTAGAAGCGTTGCTCGGGCGTAAGTTGCGCGGGGTCGAGGTACCAATCCACATGCTTGAGCGTATAAGGCCGCGGCATGCGCATGGCGGGGTAGACCTTGGTGACATCGGAGTCTCCCCGGTACATGCCGAAGGTGGTGTCGACCCAGGCGTCGTAGCCGTCGTCGCCGACACAGGTCACCCTGGGCGGCCAGTATTGCGACTCCCACGCCAGAACCTGCTCGCGCAAGGGGTACGTGGCCGGAATATCGCGGATTTCGATGGAGGCCCCGACATGCGTGAACTGCGGGTACCGATCGAGGAGCATGTTCATGCGCTTCAAGATGTCGCGCGGCGTGTCGGGGCACGGGACCAGATCCGGATCCGTCACCACGTAGCGCCGGAACCGGCGCAACTCCCGCCCGACATCCGCAATGCCCTCCAGTTCCGAATTGTACCCCAGGCGGACCACCTGCAGGTTCGGCGCGTGCAGCGTGCGGTAGTAGTTCCGCAAGGGGGGAAAGGTGGAGGCGTTGTCGAGGATGACGATCGCCTTCTCGCCTTCCAGGCTCTGGACCCAGTCCACCAGCGTCCGCAGGGAGTCGAGGCGGTTGAAGTTGTTGATGACCACCGGGATGGCCGTGGGCGACACCCTGCGCATGTCAATGAGCCGGTGCAGCGTGGTGATATTTTCCCATGACCAGAAGGGGCGGCGATGGGCGCAATTGAGCAGAAAGCGCAGAATCGGTTTGCGCGTGGCATTGAAATAGGGATAGAGGCGCCAGGGGATGCGAGGACGCGGAAAGCGCAGCGCGAGCTTCATGGCGGCGTCCGATCTTTCGCCCACGTCTCCAGCAGCGCATGCACGCAACTGTGTGCCGCGATCACGGCTTCCGCCACCGCCACCTCTTGCTCAGCCGGCACGGCAGCATCGACCGACGAGGACACCAGCGTCAGCAACTCCTCGCTGGCCCAGTGTGGCTGGCGCAGGCCAAGAAACGTGAGCACGTCCGTGCGCGACGCGTTCCACTTCGCG
>JAQCIA010000183.1 GCA_027620105.1 Verrucomicrobiota bacterium
CCCCTACGCCGCTTCCCTATGCAAATCGGCATGCTGGACCTCACGCCGCTTGTCTTCATCTTCGCCGTGCGTTTCATCCATACCATCCTGCAGGCCTTCCTGCTCGGGCACTATTTGCGCATCGTGCCCGGCGCCTGACAATCATCCAGGGCATGGCAAAGCTTTTTTGGGCCGCAGGCGATTGCGTGCTACCAGTAGGCCGCCAGCCATGCCTCAAACCGTGAAAGCGAACAGCCGCCGCGCGTTCTCCGTCGTGAGTTGCGCAATTTCATCCACGCTGCAACTACGCGCCTCGGCCAGCGCCTCGGCCACATGGCGCACGTACGCAGGCTCATTGGGATTGCCCCGCATTGGTACCGGCGCCAGATAAGGACTGTCCGTCTCAATCAGCAAGCGGTCGTCAGGAATGCGTCGCGCCACCGCCCGCAGCGCCTCGGCATTGCGAAACGTCACGATCCCACTGAAGCTGATGTAGAAACCAATCTCCAGCAATGCCCGCGAAAACCGCTCACCGCCCGTGAAACAGTGCAGGACCCCGCGGCCACCGGTGTAGCCTTCCGATGGTTGCGCGAACGTCGCCAGATTCGACAGCGTCACCTCGTCCGCATCACGGCTATGCACGACCACCGGTAACCCACGCTTGCGCGCCAGCTGCAACTGCGCCCAGAACAGGACGCCCTGCGCGTCGGCTGTCTCCGGCGTATAGTGAAAGTCCAACCCGATCTCGCCAATCGCCTTCACCTTCCCTGGGTGCGCAACAATTTGCGCCTCGAGCGCTGCCATCGCCTGGGCAAGCACATCCCTCGTCCCCACCGTCAGCGCCGGCGCCAAGTCACGACCGAACCCGATTGCCGCCCGCGCCTGACCCGGAAATGCGTCCGCTACCGCCAGCGCACCGCGGTTGAGTGTCTCGCTGCCGCCAACTGCCATAACCTGCCCGACCCCGGCTGCCTGCGCCCGCCCCATCACCGCGCCGACATCCAAATCCGTTGCCGCCGCATCAAAATGCGCGTGCGAATCAAACAGCATCTGCGCCCCCGTCACCACGCCAGCACCAACCCGTCGTACGACAACCGCACGCCCTCCGGAAGCTGCGCCTCCGTCGTGCTGTGATCCAGGTCATGACACATGTGAATGAGATATGAGGACTTCGCGCCAATCCGCGCCAACAGCCCCAGCGACTCCGCAACCGTCAGATGTGTGGAATGCGCGCGATGCCGCAGGCCATCCAGAATCATCACATCCACCCCCGCGAGCAGCGCCACCGTCTCATCCGGCATTTCATGACAATCCGGTACGTACCCCAGGCTGCATCCGCCCGCCTGCACGCGATACCCCTGCGTCGGCTTGCTCCCATGCCGCACCGGCGCGGGTGTCAGCTCGACGTCGCCAACCCGAAAGGGCCCTTCGGTAGCCACAAACGCGATCTGCGGCCGATACACCCCGCCCGGTTCGTCAACGCCCACATAATCAAAAATCCGTCGCAAATCATCCAGCGTTCCGGCGCTCCCATAGGCAGGAATGCTGCCACCCTGCATGCTGTTATAGCGCCGAATGTCATCAAACCCAAAAATGTGATCCGCATGCCCGTGCGTGAAACAGACCGCATCCACTCGCGGAATCCGATACGTCAACGCCTGCTCGCGAAAGTCCGGCGTCGTGTCGATCAACACGTGCTGCCCTTCCGCCTCCACGAACAAACTCGAACGGCGACGCTTATTCCGCGGATCCGTCGATTGACACACAGCGCAGGTGCAGCCGATAGCCGGCACGCCCACCGATGTTCCCGTTCCCAAGAATGTGACCCGCATGCCCATCCTCAACTATTCAGACCATCCCTGATCGTTCATACCACGCCCGTCAATCGTCGCACATGCGCCCCCGCCGCCGACGCCAACCCCGGCAGCCCGTAGCCGCCCTCCAGCGATGACACCAAGCGTCCGCCCGCATGCCGCTCCGCAATCTCCATGACAATGCCCGTCAATTCCGCAAAGTCCGCATCGTCCAACTGCAAATTGCTGATCGGTTCATCCTTGCGCGCATCAAAGCCCGCTGAGATGAGCACCAGATCCGGTGCAAAGCGTTCCATCGCGGGCAACAGCTTCTCGCAGAACGCCGCGCGCAGCGCAGCGCCCCCCGTGCCTGCCGGAAAGCAGCGGTTGCATGTATACCCCTTCCCCGCGCCCGCACCCGTTTCACCCTGCGCGCCTGTCCCCGGATACAACGGCCACTCGTGCGTGCTGAAGAAGTAGACCGAATCATCCTCGAAAAAAAGATCCTGCGTGCCGTTGCCGTGGTGCACATCCCAGTCAACAATCAACACGCGCTTTGCCCCATGCTTTTGCTGCGCGTAGCGCGCCGCCACCGCCACGTTATTAAAAACGCAGAAACCCATGCCGCGTGCCTCTGAAGCATGATGACCCGGAGGCCGCACCGCGCAAAACGCATTGTGCACGTGTCCGCCGAATACGGCATCCACCGCCGCCAGCCCACCGCCCACCGCCAGCCGTGCCACGTCGTATGAGCGCGGTCCCACATCCGTATCGCCCGTGCTGAGCGTCCCGAATCCCGCCGCCACCTCGGTGCGCACGAGATCCACATAGTGCCCCGGGTGGCACAGCGCCAACTCCTCGTGCGTCGCCATCCGCGGCTCGATCCGTACCAGCGCGGATTCCGGAACCGCCCGCGCAATCCCATCCAGCACCGCCCGCAATCGCGCCGGACACTCCGGATGCCAGTCCACCGCGTTATGCTCGGCGTAAGCCGCCGCAGTCACCAGGCCAGTCTTCAAATGTCTGTTTGTCGCATCCATCACACCGCCAACCATCCGCGCCCGCCCCCCCAACTGGCAAGCCCATTCACCGTCCCAGAATCTCGCGGTGTCGGGTTTTCACGCTTCCTTCCCTCTTTGACGCGTACCCCAATCCGAACTATCATGCGCCCCATGTTTTGTGAGACACGCGTGCGATGCGCAACCATCCGCACGCAAGATCCCTACAGCCAAGGAGCCCGCACCGATGAAGGATAGCAATACGATCCGTAAGTTCATCAAGCACCACTACCGCCATTTCAATTCCGCCGCCCTCGTGGACGCGGCCGAGGGGTACCGCACCTTCATCAAGAAGGGTAACCGCATGCTGCTCGCCATGGCCGGCGCCATGAGCACCGCCGAAATGGGCATCTCCATCGCCGAAATGATCCGCCGCGGAAAAGTTCATGCCATCAGTTGCACCGGCGCGAACCTGGAAGAGGACATCTACAACCTCGTCGCCCACGATCACTATGTCCGCGTTCCCGAGTATCGCCAACTCACCCCCGCCGACGAAGTCAAACTGCTCAAGCGCCACCTGAACCGCGTCACAGACACCTGCATCCCTGAAGAAGCGGCCATCCGCCGTATCGAAGCCGCCCTACTGGATGCCTGGACCAGCGCCGACCGCAAAGGCGAGCGCTATTTCCCTCATGAATTCCTCTACCGCATCCTGCGCAGTGGCAAGCTGAAGAAGCACTACCAGATTGACCCCAAGAACAGCTGGATGGTCGCCGCCTGCGAAAAGAATATCCCCATCTTCGTGCCGGGCTGGGAGGACTCCACCTGTGGCAACATCTTTGCCTCGCATGTGATCGCAGGAACCATCCGCAACGTGCACACCGTGCGCTCCGGCATCGAGTACATGACCGTAATCGCAAAGTGGTACGAGGCCCAGACAAAGCGCAAGCAGATGGGCTTCTTCCAGATCGGCGGCGGCATCGCCGGCGATTTCCCCATTTGCGTCGTGCCCATGCTGCGCCAGGACCTCGAGCGCCACGACATCCCGCTCTGGGGCTACTTCTGCCAGATCAGCGATTCCACCACGAGCTACGGCTCCTATTCCGGCGCCGTCCCGAACGAGAAAATAACCTGGGAAAAACTGGACGTCAAAACACCGCGTTTCATCGTGGAGTCTGACGCCACCATTGTCGCGCCCCTGATCTTCGCCTACGTTCTCGCCAAGTAAGCCACGTTTGGTCCGCACACAGCCATTAATTGACGCCAGCCCTGAATACGGGACGCATCCACATCCGCACGACCATCGCTGACACCTCGCACCTGGCCGCTCGCGCGAACTGCCGCTCCCCCCCCCCGCCTCCTCCGTGCCCTGCACCGCCAGCACGCCGGCCCATACCGCCCGTCCGATTCTTGACGCGCATTTGCGGCTTCGCCGCAATTCGGCGCGCACGTCCCATTTTTTTGCATCGACGCACCCCCAGCCAATTCACTAGCATTCGCGTTTTCCCGTTTCCGGTCGCCCGCGCCTGACACATCCGGTGAGGCTGGCGATCTTTACGGAAGGTGTTGACCATGAATAAATTAGTACTTGGACTTCCCAAGGGTAGCCTTCAGGAAGCCACGTTCGACATGATGGGCAAGGCGGGCTTCGTTGTCCGCGTCGGCTCACGTTCCTATATTCCCTCGATTGATGATGCGGAACTGGAAGGTCGCCTGATCCGCGCCCAGGAAATCAGCCGCTATGTCGAACTGGGCATGCTTGACGCCGGCATTACGGGCTACGACTGGATTGTCGAAAATAATTCCGATGTCGTCGAAGTCGCCGAACTGATTTACGCGAAACAAGGCCTGCGGCCCGTGCGCTGGGTCGTGGCCGTGCCCGAAGATTCCACCATCAAGACCGCCGCCGACCTCGCAGGCAAGCGTATCGCCACGGAAACCGTTGGCTTGACCAAGCGCTACCTCGCCCAGAAAGGCGTAACAGCGGAAGTGGAGTTCTCATGGGGTGCCACGGAAGTCAAAGCGCCGGAACTGGTCGACGCCATCGTGGAACTCACCGAAACCGGTTCGTCCCTACGAGCCAACAATCTGCGCATACTCGATACCGTGCTGGAATCCACCACCCGCCTGATCGCCAACAAGCAGGCCTGGAAGAATCCCTGGAAACGTGCGAAAATTGAACAGTTGTCTATACTGCTGCAAGGCGCGCTGGCCGCCGTCAGCCGTGTCCTCATCAAGCTGAATGCCCGAGACAAGGACGTGGCCGCCCTCACGAAAATTCTTCCGGCGCTGCACGCCCCCACGATCAACAAGCTTGCCACAGACGACTGGGTTGCGATTG
>JAQCIA010000184.1 GCA_027620105.1 Verrucomicrobiota bacterium
GCGCGGCCGCGCTGACGCCGGCGGGGGGCGCCACCACGGCGCCGGCCAGGCGCACGGCACGCGCGTGCCACCAGCCGCCAGCGGCGAGGGTGGCCATCAGTCCGGCGAGCGCGATCACGAACACGACACGGCGCAGGCGCGGATACGCCGCCCAGGTCTGGGCGGCGGTGGGGGCAAAGAACAGAAAGGCGATCAGGGCCAGTCCGCCGATGGCATAGTCCACCGCCTGGCTCCAGAGGTGCAGGGCCAGCATGGCGACGGTTGCCGACGCGCTGGAGAAGCCCGACCAGGCGAGCGCCACCACGGCGCCTGCTTCGTAGGCCCCGAATCCCATCAGGGTAGGCAAGGCGAGGGCCGCGCCGGCTTCGCCACCGATCAGGGCCAGCAGCACCTGCAGAAAATTCGCCTCCTGTAGTTCGGCGAAGCTGGGGCCGGTTACGGCGCGATACAGCAGGAACAACCCCGTGTATTTGGCGAGCCGCACAAGGACGGAGAGACCCAGCACGCGCAGGACGATGCCTGCCCGGGCCGCCGCCGCGATGGCATCCGCCAGGCGCAGCAGAAACTGCAGGACCGCGTGGACGAGGCGGGTGGCTGCGAGGCGTCGGAAGAGGCCCTGAATGAGGGTGACGCCCGGGCGGATGCCGCCAAACAGGGCG
This sequence comes from Verrucomicrobiota bacterium, assembly GCA_027620105.1. Classification (GTDB taxonomy): domain Bacteria; phylum Verrucomicrobiota; class Kiritimatiellia; order UBA8416; family JAIOPI01; genus JAIOPI01. The sequence continues at coordinate 660 of JAQCIA010000184.1, forward strand.
GCCGTGAACAGGGCGACGGGGATGCTGAGTCCGATCAGCAGGGACCCGAGCGGAAAGCGTGAGTCCGTACCGGTGAGCACTTCCAGGCCCGCGAGTGCGATCAGCAGCACCACGAGCGCCAGCATGTCGAAGGCAAAGCTCAGCGAGAGCGAGGACACGCAGCGGTCGCCGGATACGCGACACCCGCGATTCATGAGGGCGACATAGGCCAGTTCGCCCAGGCGCGCGGGCAGCATGTCCACGGCCATGTTCCGCACGGCGGAGACAAGAAGGACCGGAACAAAGCGCGGGGGCGGCACGGTGCTGCCCGCCGCGATCAACATCTGAAAGCGAATGGCGCGCAGCCAGATGCCCACAAGGTGCAGGCCGACATAGGCCGCAATACCCGACATCAGCGTGTTGCGCAGGACCGCCGGGAGGTTCGTGGCGGCCTGCGCACCGGTCAGGCGCAACAGGAGCAGGACGAGTCCCAGCGAGATCCCGGCCGACAGCGCAAGCTTCCACACGACATTAAAAAACAGTCGCATGCAGACACCATAATGCGCGATGCGCACGGGAAAAAGGCAAACCGGCGCAAAGATGGCGCACTTGTTTTTTGGGGCGGGGAATTCTATAAGCGCATGCACGAGAGCCCATTGAAATTGGATACGAAACTTCAGGCTGACGGCGCGCGCGTGCTACCGACCGCGGACGCGGGTGCGCGTCCGCTCTATCGCATTGCCGTTGCGGTGTGCCTGCTGCTTGGCGTCGCGGTGCGCGTGTATGGCGCGTGGGCGGGACGCTACATCACGGACCCGGATAGCAGCGTGGTGGCGCTCATGGTCAAGCACATGGCGGCGGGCGCGGCACGCCGACGTGCGTCGGCTGTACAGTGATCGCTGGGTTGCCAATCGTGTGCATGCGGCGATGGGTGACGCCGTTGCACTGATGCTGGAACCGCCCGCATTTCCCGACAGTCCCTTGCGGGGCGGCGAGCGCGTTCGCTTTGACGCGGGCACCGCGTTGCTCGTGCCAGCACCCGAGTTGGCCACGACGCGCGACTTGCTGAAGCGGCATGGGTTGGCGATGCACGAATGGGCCATCGGTCCCTGGGTGCTACTGCAACTGCCGTCGTCGGCGACCGTGCCGCGCATCATGCCGCCGCTGGTCTGGACAGGGTACGGACTGCGCGCGGGCGCGCATCGCGACTATGCGTTTGCGTTGCTGGCGGATGCGGCAGCCAGACAGGCCACCGCCGCAGACGTCCACAGCGTGCTGGAGGATATGGAACTGGCGGTGAGGGCGTATCCTGGCATGATCGCTGCGGCGGGCGACGTTCTGCCGTCGCTGGAACGCCATGCGCCCGGGCCCCGAACGGCGGCATTGATGGACGCCTATCGCAGGTTGACGCAACCACCGGTGCCGACGGCGGCGCGCTTTGCCGGCGATATTGCGTTACTCGGCCTTGATGTGCGCACGCCGGTGGTGCATCCCGGCGGGCAGGCCGAAGTGGTTTATTATTGGCGCAGTGCTGCGGGTCCGGATGCCGCGCGCTGGAGTGTCTTCGCGCACTTTCGACAGGCGGAAAAACGGTTTCAGGATGACCGCCTGTTTGCGGCTCCGCAGGTGGTGCTACAGCGCGAGGTGGGCGCGGAAAAAGAGGTGTTCCAGGAAGTGCGGCGCTTCACGATTCCGGAAGATGCGGCGGAAGGCGAATGGGAATTGCTCGTGGGGCTGTATGATGGACGCGGGCACCGCGCCCGCGCGACGGGCTATGGAAAATTTCGTGCGCGGGGATTGCGACTGCCGGCGGTGATCCGCGTGCAGGTGGAGACGAACGCTGTTCCGGAAACCTCGCGCCCCTGAGCGGGCGACGCGGACTTGTGCCCGCTCACTCCGCCAGGCGTTCGAGCGTCACGTCATGCAAGGTCAGCGGACCGGCGGCATAAAAATCCAGGACCATCAAGAGCGGCAGTTCGTTGTCGATCGCGAATTCGCCACGGCAGGGCATTCCGGCGCGAATGGGCAGGTGCATCAGTTCGCGGACCTCCGGGCACGACACGATCCAGTTGCCCAGATCCGTGCCGGCGGGGGCATCGGATGCGTAACGCAGTGTCACGGCGTAGCGCCCCTGGGGGACGGGCAGTTTGGGGCCGTAGAGTACGTAGCCCCGGCGACAATATTCGGGATGCAGCACCACGCTGCTTCTGTCCGCGTCTGTGAAACCCGCGTAAAAAAAGCAGGCGGCATCGAGCACGCGCGACTCACCCGGCGTGAAGGCCGGCCAGTTCCCGGCGGTCAGCAGGCCCATGTCGAATTCGGCGCGGCCGGAACGCAGCACGAGGTTCACGGTGTTCGTAGCGGCGGGGGTGAAGGCGCCACAGGAAAACGTGAGCCAGGTCCAATTGGTGGATGACAGGGTTGCCGGGATCGTCGCCGTGGTGGTGCCGTCCGTGAGCACCTGGCATTCGAAATCCGCCTCACCGCGGGCACGCACCAGATAGCGTGTGTCCGGCAGGGCTGGCACGTTGCCGCCGAAGTCGTGCGCGAGCCGGTCGCCGGGGGTATCCAGCATCTGCGCATGGCCCGCGCTGGCCATGGGATCGGGAAGGGTCACGCCGCTGGGCGGAGAGGTTTCTTCAAGTTCCATGCTGCGGGCGGAGAACCAGACATCGCATGTGAGCGGCGCGGCGACTGACGGGGTGACCTCCGCGTTCGCGGGCAGGATGGTGAAGGCCCATACGGCGCGATCCTGGCGCAGCAGGCGGAGGCGCGGGTGGGACAACAGTTTCGCGACGACCTGGGCAGCGGGGAATGCACTGACTTGTTCGGGATAGAGGTCTGCGTGGAGCAGGATGTGATGGACACCCCGACGCAGCAGTTCATCCAGCTGCATGTCGGACAATTCGCCCTGGTTACCGGTTTCAAAGCGCTTGAAGACGTCGAGGACGTAGCCGGGCGGAATCAAGGGGCGGTAGCCATTCATCATGCGCACACGCGAAAGGGTGACGTAGTACTCGTAGACGGATGTGTAATGACTGTCACCGGGCCAGAGGGGCAGGATCAGTGCGCGCGGGACACGGCCGGCATCGCCGGACTGCGTGACGACGGCGGCGTAGGCTTCCTGATGCTTGTCGAGGGGGGAGATCATAGGCTGGGCGCGCTGGTGGAAGTCCACTAGCGCCCACAGGGCGAGGGCGCCCAGGGCCAAGCGGGCGGTTCGACGCGAACGCAAGTCCGCGAGGGCGGCCATGCCAATGGCAGTGGTGACGGCGAAGAGCGTGGGCAACAGCAGTAAAACTTTGGCGGGCTGGCGAATCATGGCGTAGGGCGGCACGAGCTCGCGCAGCCAGAGAAAGACTGAGCCGCTCCAGGGGCCACGCGGGCCGAGGGCGAGCACGATCAGGCCTAGCAATCCGGCGCTGAGTGGGACGAAGATGAGGAGGCGTGGGGCGTGTTGGCGTGGGGCGCGCACGCATAGCATCAGCAGGGCGGCCAGTCCCAGCGCGAGCATTGCGACGATGGCGTACCCCACGTAGATTTGCGAAGACGGGCCACCGGCCGACGGGTTCAACAACCCAATTGCTTCTGGAGAATACAACAGGATCTCGTGCATCGAGCGCGTTTCGGATTTACCGTCGGGGGTGGTGCGGTTCGCGACCTGGCCGTGCTGGGTTTGCAGGATGCCGAGCAGGATGGTGATGGCGATCGGGACCAGCATGAGCCCAAGGCGCAGGTAGGCGCGCCAGTCGCGCCAGGCGAAGGCGGGGCGCCGTAGAAAGGCGAAGAGACACCAGCAGGGGAGCAGGAGGACGGCGAAGAAAAAAGCGTGCGTATCGGTGCAGTAGGCGAAGGCCATGGCGAGGGCGGCCAGCCAGCCGCCGCGGATGCGGTTGTCGTGCACGGCCAGTTCGATGCCGAGCAGGAGCATGGGCACCCAGGCCATACTGAAGCCCGTCGGGCTGCCGCCGCAGAGTGCCACCCAGCGGTAGGGCCAGGCGATGGCGAGGGCGCAGAGCAAGCCGGTGATCCAGGGATCGCGCGTGAAACGTTTGAGCAGGGCCCAGGTGAACCAGTAAGTCAGCCAGAGCGAGACGATGCCCGTCAAATTCCAGCCAAACGCCTCCCCGCCGATCCACTGGCCCAGCGCATAGACCAGTGTCATGGGGAGAAAGTAGGGGTCCGGGTAGCGGAGTTCGCGCCCTTCTCCGGCGTTGAATTCGTAGCGGTTCTCGCCCCAGGGGGTGTGGCCGGCGAGCGTATCGGCGAAGAGCCAGAAATTAAAGAGGAGTTGTAGGTGGTCGCCGGGGGCCATGGGCTCGATGGTGGCCTGCGGTGCGCGCGGATAGGCGCCGCCGGGGATGGCGTGGTGCACGTATTTCGGCAGGGGCCAGGAGAAGATGGTCCAGATGATCAGGGTGATGAGCAGCGAGAGCAGGAGCGTGTG
>JAQCIA010000185.1 GCA_027620105.1 Verrucomicrobiota bacterium
TACAAACGAAAAATGATGTTTCGCGAGCGCCCGGTGCCACCTACACTTCAACTAACCAAAATCACACCCAAGAGTCTGGCGGGCGCGGATCGTTTGAGGCTTCGTTGAGCTGCATGTGGATTTTCAGGCGCTCGCAGGGTGCGAGACAGCGTTGTGTGCGCTGTGAGACGGGAGACAGATCAGCCGGACCGCGCTGGGTTGTCCGCCGCTTAGGATGTGGCGGCGCGACGATCACCAAGAACGTGATATTGATGCAGAAGCGGCAAATGCACGGTGCGAACGTCAAGAGAGCGGGATCGATTCCATGCTTGCCTAATTACTTGTTTGCGGTATTAGGTTAGTCAAAATAGGAATGAGTAGTCATGAAACGTCACGGTAGACCCATCGCCAAGCACGAAGAAATCTGGGCGGTCGTCCGTCGCGAGATTGTCAGCGGAAAGTATCCGCCCGGTGCGTTACTCCCGACGCGCGTTCAGTTCGATGAGCGGTTTGGTGCCACGGCACCCACTGTGCAAAAGGCGTTTGATCGGTTGCGGGATGATGGTTTTACGGAAGTGCGCCATCGCGTTGGGACGGTTGTATCAGCGCGACCGCCGCACTTGTTCCAGTACGGGCTGACGCTGCCAACGCCACCGCCGGATTCGCGCCACGAGTCGCGGTTCATTGGGGCCATTCGGCTGGCCGCCACGCTGTTCACGGAGCGAACGGGAAAGAAGATTCTGTTCTACGAGAACATGAGTGGTCAGCCGCGCGAGGATTTTAAGAAATTGGTGGAGGATGTGAATGCGGAACGTCTGGCGGGAATCATCCACTCCCGCAACATGTGGTTTGTCGATGACCCGCGCCTGCTGTCGCCCACAATTCCGACGATTACCTGTGCCAGTCCGGGTTACCCGGAGCAGGGCGGGGTGATGGTGTTCGAGTACGATTCGTTGCTGGAACGCGGGGCGGCCTACCTGGCGGCGCAGGGGTGCCGACGCGTTGCGGTGCTGGAGGATTCGGAAGGCCTGGGGAGGCATGAGCTGACCCCGGGGCGGCGCGCGGTGCTGGAACGGCATGGGCTGGAGTTGCTGGAGAATGGGTATGCGGCTTTGCCCGCCAGCGTGCCGGAAACGGCGCGTTTCTGGGTGCGACTGCTCGTCTCCCTGCAGTCTGACCGGCACCCCGACGGTTTGCTGGTGATGGATGACAACCTGACCGAAAGTGTGGTGCGGGGGTTGGAGGAAACCGGTCGTGTGGCGAGTGGTTTTCATGTGGTGACACACAACAATTTTCCCATGCCGGTGCCGCAGAGCATCCCGTTGCACGTACTTGGATTTCATGCCTCCTGCATGCTGGAGGCAGCCGTCAGCTATATCGACCGGTGCAAGGCGGGTGAGAACCCGTCGCGTTTCGTGCGTTTCAGCGCGTCGACGGAAGGGGAAACCGCGGAGCGTCGGGCGGGGGTTGCGGAGCATCGGGTGCGGCAAGCGGCGCTGGTAGAGGCGGGCTGACACTGGGCGTGGGCTTCGGCCAGGATGCCCGCGTGAAAGCAAAGCCAGATCCTCCGTCGGCCGAACCGTCCGATGCCGTCACGTCTCCCACCGCACTCGGGCTTCTTCCCCGTTGCGGTTTCGGCGATCGGATTGGGTTGGCCACGGCTGGTCCCGCGGTGGCCGCGCGACGGTTCGGTGCTGGCATCGCGCCCATCTTTGCTCAGCAGTCTATTCGAGAAATGACGCACACGGGCGCAGTGCCGCCCAGGTGATGGGGTGCCTTGATTAAGGTATGCAGTTGTGCTGCATGCTGAATGTTTCCATCCCGGATGCGCCAGCGTGTGCGGCAATCATTCAAATCACGTGAGCTGGGCGACGTCGAGGTCCTCTTCCTTCAGGGCTTCGACGGATTCCTGCAACCGTTTGAGGAAGCGTCCGCCCATGGCGCCGTCGATGACGCGATGGTCGAAGGAGAAACTCAGGTAGGTCATGTCCCGCACGCAGATCTTGTCCTCGACCACAACGGGGGCTTTGTAGATCGCGCCCATGCCGAGAATGGCAACTTGTGGCTGGTTGATCAGCGGCGTGCCGATGACACTGCCGAAGGCCCCGAAGTTCGAGATGGTGAAGGTGCCACCGTTCACGTCACTCGGTGACAGGGCCTTCTGGCGCGCGAGATCGATCAAGCGTGCCAGATCGAGCGAAATTTCCGTGAAGGATTTCCGGTTGGCGTCCTTCACCACCGGTACCACCAGGCTTTCGTCGGGAAGGGCCACGGCGCAGCCAATGTGCACGTCGCGGCGCAGGACGATGTTGGTGCCGACAACCGAGGCGTTGATGGCGGGAAACTCGGGAAGCACGCGCGAGGTCACATAGGTGAACACGGTGGTGTAGGACATGCGCACGCCGTGCCGTTTCAGGAAGGCGTCCTTGATGCGCTCGCGCAGGGCGACCATGTGCGTCATATCCACCGCATGCACCATGGTGACATGGGCACTCGTGCGGATGGATTGCGTCATGTGATCGGCAATTGTCTTGCGCATGGTGGTCATGGGCACGACGGTGTCGGTGTCCGACACGCGGGACTGGGCGCGACCGGGGCTGGGGGCGGCGTCCGAGCGGCGACCGATGTATTTCAGAACGTCGTCGCGGGTGACGCGTCCGCTGCGGCCACTACCTTTGATTTCCCCAAGTTCCTCGATCGTGACCTTGTTCAGCAGGGCCAGACGCATGACGCCGGGCGACAGCCAGTCGTGCATGGCATCCGACGCATTGCCCTCCAGGCCGGCGGGCATGGCGGCGGTGCTCACGAGTTCCTGATCCTGCGGTTGTCCCATGTGGGCGCGGTCGGGATTTGGTACAGCACCCGCGGTTGCGGATTGCGGCGGTGTCAAAGGGGCTGGGGAAAGCTGTTCAGTGGCGCTGGTTTCAATGGTGGCGATGGCTTCGCCCACGGGAACGGTGGTCCCGGCGGCCAGACAGTGCGTGAGGCGTCCGGCGCAGGGGCTCTCCACTTCGAAGTTAACCTTGTCACTCTCCACTTCGACGACCACTTCATCGACCTTCACGGTGTCGCCGACCTGTTTGTGCCACTTCACGATGGTTCCTTCGGCGGCGCTTTGCCCCATCTGCGGCATGTGCACTTCAACAATTTTCATGGTGTTGGCGTTTTCTCCGCGGCGTTTGGCGCGAGGGATATGGATCCTGTCTGGGGCATGTTTAGTACTCGATGAGTTCGATCAGGGCGTTCCGGATTTTCGCGGCGTTCGGGCGATAGCGTTCCTCGAGGACAGGGGCAAAGGGGACGGGGACGTCTGGCGCGGCCAGGCGGCGAATCGGCGCGTCGAGCACATGAAACGCATGTTCGGCGATATGGGCCGCGATCTCGGCGCCGAAGCCGCAGGTGTGCCAGGCTTCATGGACGATCAAGGCGCGATTGGTGGCGGCGACGGCGGCCAGCACGGTTTCGTGGTCATAGGGTTTCAGCGAGCGCAGGTCCACGACCGTGACTTCATAGCCGAGGTCCTCGGAAAGTCGGCGTGCGGCATGCAGGGCTTCGTTGACCATGCCGCCGTACGTGATGACCGTGGCATCCTGGCCGTTTCGGCAGACGCGCGCCTTGCCGATGGGGAGGACCTCGCGCAACTCCGGCACGTCCTCCTTCAGATGGCGGTACAGATACTTGTTCTCCAGGAAGATGACGGGGTTGTTGTCCATCACAGCGCTGTGGAGCAGGTTGCGTGCGTCGCGCGGGAAGGCGGGATAGACGACCTTGATGCCGGGCATGTGGCAGAAGATGGCTTCCAGTTCTTCGGAGTGGAAGGGGCCGCCACTGAAGCCACCGCCGCAGGGGGCACGCAGGACCATGGGGACGGGCACGCCGGTGCGGTAGTGCATGGTGCCGGCATTGTTGAGCAGCTGATGCAGGGCCGTGGTGACGAAATCCACGAACTGTAATTCAATGATCGGGCGCAGGCCCTGAGTGGCCATACCAATGGCAACGCCCAGCATGGCCGACTCGCAGATGGGCGTGTCAAAAACGCGGGTGGAGCCAAACTCTTCCTGGAGTCCCAGGGTTGCTTTGAAAGCACCACCGAAGGCGCCGACATCCTCGCCGAAAAGCACGGTCTCGGGGTGGTCGCGCAACACTTCGCGCAGGCCCTGGCGGATGGCTTCGATGTAGGTGATTTCAGGCATCGGCGTAAACCCCCTCCAAGAGGGTGTCGACATTGGGGGGAGGCTCCTGCATGGCCGTATGGTAGGCGTGATCGATTTCCGCCTGGCAGGCTTTGGTGAGGGCCTGAATTTCAGCGGCGGAAAGCAGTTGTTCCTTCACGAAGCGCTGGCTGGCGACGGCAATGGGGTCGCGTTTGCGATAGCGCTCCAGCAACTCCTCCGGGACGTAGTAGAAATCGTCGTGCTCGCCATGCCCGCGCATGCGCATGGTGTCGCACTCGATCATTACGGTACGGGGGGTTGCGCGCAACTCGTCGACCAATCGGCGACACAGCCGATAGAGTTCCAGCGCGTCATTGCCATCCACGGAGAATCCTTCGATGCCGTAGCCGGGTGCGCGATCGATCAGCTTCGCGCAGCGGTACTGGCCGGAGGAGGGCGTGGAATAGGCGTATTTGTTGCTCTCAATGACGATGATGAGGGGGACATCGAAAACGGCGGCGAAGTTGGTGGCTTCGTGAAAATCGCCGGTGCTGGTGCCGCCATCGCCGATGTAGGCGAAGCCCACGGTTGGGATGCCCTGCATGCGCCTGGCCATGACGCCCCCCACGACGACTGGGATCATGGCGCCGAGGTGTGAAATCATGGCGTAGACGCCATGGCGCGCGGTGCCGTAGTGGATGTTGCCGTCGCGTCCGCGGGTGGGGCTCTTTTCACGGGCGAGCCACTGACGGAAGACGTCCAGCGTGGTTTCGCCGCGGCCGATGTGTACGGCCATGTTGCGAATCAGCGGTGCGAAGAGGTCCTGTGGCTCGGCTGCGGCAGTGGTGGCGGCGCCGATGGCCTCCTGACCGATGGAACTGTAGACCCCGCCCTTGATGGCGCCCTGTTTATACAGGCGGCTCAGGCGCTCGTCGGTG
>JAQCIA010000186.1 GCA_027620105.1 Verrucomicrobiota bacterium
GTGATGCTGGGGCCGTTGGTGTAGATCTCGGTGGCCGGCGTATCAGTGATAGACACGCCCGCGATCTCCAAGAAGTCCGCAGCGGATTTCGGATCCGTGCCCGCCCAGTATTCATCCTGGTTGGAGAGTCCATCCATGTCGGAGTCGTCACCAGGTGCGGCATTGGTGGGGCCGCCGAAATACAACTGCTCCCACGTATTGGGCAATCCATCCGCATCTTGATCGTAGGGGAAGGGGAAGTTCGGGCGGCCCGGCGTGAGGACGGCACCGCTCGGCAGATTCGCGCTGGCAATGGCGGGATTGTACGTGCGCCCGAGCGTGTCACCGCCGAACGTCATCACGTCGCCATTGAACCAGGCAGAAGGATCGTTCGGCACGCGATTCGTTTGCAGGCGCGAAGCCCCGGTTGGCCAAACGCCGCTTTGCGTGAGCGCGGCCGTGCAGTAAATCGCATCGCCAGGATCCGCATCCTTCCAGCCGACGCAGTCGAGCAATGCGTCCCAGGGTGTGAGATCCAATACGCCGTCGTTGTTCGTGTCCAGATCGGCGCCAACGACCACGGAGGCCTGGCAGTTGCGTACGAGCAGCAAGGTGATCGATGTGTTCACCAAAGCGTCCGGCACATACCCGGCATCCGCGAGACGCGTGTGCGGCGAGACCTGATTGGACCAGGCGCCACCCTTGGTGATGTCGTAGTTGTCGCCCACGGCAAGCAGCCCGTTTGTGCCGAAGGTCAGGCCGAGCAAGTTCCAGCGTGCCAACACGACGCCCTTGTCCGCGGCGTTGCCGCTGAGCTCGATGATGGAGAGATCGCTGGCGTTTCCGCCGCCGGCCACATGCAGCAATTCAATGAATTCGCGCGTGTCCGTGGCGTCCGTGCCCAACGGATTCGCCAGCACCTCGTTCAGCAGAATGACACCTTCGCGTGCCACCACGGCCTGGGCTGCGGCGACGCTACCAAGGTCGTTCGTGCCACGCACGGTGATGACGTTCAGACCCGGCGCCACGGGCACCGCGGCGATCAGCCAGTTCGTGACGGCGGGGGTTGTCCCGGTGGCGCCGCTGAGTGCGTTGGACCAGTTCAGCAAGCCTCCGACCACGGGGTTGGCGGTGCCGGCCACGAGCCGCGTCGCAGTGCCGCTCCCAACGGTGACGGGTGCAGCCGGATCCGTGATGGTCAGGGTGGGGGCGGGAATGCGGTTGATCGAAACGCTGCTCGACCCCAGACCGACGACGGTATTGGTGCCGGTGACGGTGATCGTGTTGATCCCTGTGCCCAGGGTGATGGCCGGGATGATGGTCCAATTGGTAGAGGCGGGGATCGTGCCCGTGAGACCAGTCAGGCTGTTGGTCCAAGCAATGTTACCGACGATGCCAGAAAGTGCGGTGCCTTGCACGTTGTATGTGGTCACGCCCGAGTTTACGGCGATGGCGCCGGGGGGATTGGTGATTGTGATCACCGGCGGACTGCCATCGCCGGTGATGCGAATGTCGTCAAATGCGGCCTCTTCATCCGTAGCGCTCATGTAGAACAGTACGCGAACCTGCACGCCCGTGCCCAGCCCCCCCGGGATGGTGTATTGAAAATCCGTGAAGGTGCGCGTGAGCTTGGTACCGTCACCGATGCCGTCGTTGTTGGTGTCTTCGCGCAGAAAGCCATCTCCCGCTGGCCCGCGAAAAACCGACACGTTGGTCCAGGCGGCACCGTTGAGCGCTGTCTGGAGAATCATATAGTCTCCGCGGTCGAAGGGGGGAGAAAAAAGGGGGGGGGCGCCGCCGTAGAAACCGGCATCGCGCGGGCTGGCCAGGGCCCAAGTCACCTTCAGGTTCTGATGGCCGCTCACGTCCACGACACCCAAGGTCACAAGGCATTCGCCGGGTCCATCGACGCCGGTGTCTTCACCGGCCCAGAACGCAGCGCCGTGCAGCCCCAGCAGGGGAACGGCAATAGCTTGATAAAAGAACGCGTTCCCGCCACGTTTGAAGTATTGATCTATGGACGTCGAGTTCGTGTTGTGCTCGCCGACGACGGCATAGTTCACGCCATTGGGGGCAGATTCGAAATTTTCCTGCCGCAGCGTGACGGCAAGCAGGGGCAGCGGGGCCAACCAGAGGAGCAGCGCGGTGAATTGGCGTGTCCGGCGGGCAAAGGTGGTGGGGATGGCTGAATGATGGGCGACACCTGGCATGACAAATTCTCCCATTCGTTGACGTGCACGGCAGCGCCACAACCAATCCAGAAGGCTGAACAGAAAAGATATCCGAAAATCAGCGGGCCGTCAAAATGAAGCGTAGGGTCTGGCAGCCCTGGCGTGGCTTGTTCGGAGGAGCGCGAGCGCATGTTCTGGAACTCCTCTCCATATGCATGCGCAAGAATCGGCTTGTTGCCGAGGGCGGGCTGCACTATCTACATTGTGCGCGCAACGGGTCGGGTTTGCGCGCGTACAGACTATGAATCTCAGTGGACACACGAAGCCGTATGCCGTGCTTGGTCATCCGATTGGCCATACCTTGTCGCCCGTGATGCATAATGCGTCGCTGCGGTCGCTGGGGCTTGATGCGATCTATCTGGCATTTGACGTCCAACCTGACCGGTTGCTGGAAGTCCTCGCGGCGATGCGGGCGATGGGGTTCGGTGGCGTGAATCTGACCGTGCCACTCAAAGAGGTGGCCTTCCGTGGGTTGACGAATCTGGCGACTTCGGCGCGTCGGTTGGGGGCCGTCAATACCGTGGAGTTTTGCGCCGATGGGTCGCTCAAGGGCCACAACACCGATGGCGGCGGGTTTCTGACGGCGGTGGAGGAAGCCTTCGGTGCGAGCGTCCGCGGCAAGCGTTTGTTTGTGCTGGGATGCGGTGGGGCTGGGCGCGCCGTGGCGCTGACGGCTGCAGCCGAGGGCGCCTTGGAGCTTGCCATCGCGGATTTGGAATCTGAACGTGTGCAGCGTCTCGCGGCCGAGCTCGCCAAAGAATTTCCGCACTGCGCGGTGATTCCCGTGCCCGCCGGGACGTCGGCGTGGGCCGCGGCCAGTCGGCATGCCGAACTGGTGGTCCAGTCCACGCCGGTGGGGATGAAGCCGACCGACGCCGCCTTGCTGGGTGCCGATGCTTTTCGCCCCGGGCAGTGGGTGTTCGATCTCGTCTATATGTATCCCGAAACGGCCTTCATGCAATCCGCCGTTGCGGCGGGTGCTCAGGCAAGCAATGGGCTGGGCATGCTTTTGCACCAGGGGGCGCGCGCCTTTCGATTGTGGACGGGACAGGATGCGGACGTTGCGGCCATGCGGCAGGCGCTGGAACAGGCCGTCTATCACGGGAAGCACTGAATCGAGAGGGGGCCGCGTCAGCGGTTCCGAAGTGAAGGAGGCAAGGATTGGAAACGGGCGGCATACAGACGACGGACGCGGCCGAGGTTCTGGCGCTGGGACGCCATGCGTTCGCCTTGCTCGCGTGGGTGCTGGGCGCCTGTGTGGGCAGCTTTCTGAATGTCTGCATCTATCGCATTCCCCGGGATGAATCGATCGTCGCACCACGCTCGCACTGCCCGCACTGCAAGCAGATGATTCCCTGGTATTGGAACATTCCCGTTCTGAGCTACCTGCAGTTGCGCGGACGCTGCGGTTTCTGCAAGGCACGCATCACGCCACGCTACGTGCTCGTGGAATTGCTGGTGGCCGTTCTTTTCTGGTTGGTCTGGCAGCAGTTCGCGTTTTTCGGGGAGTCGCCAATCTTCGGCATGACTCCAAGCATGCACGCGGCGCTGGTGCCGATCGGGTGGTTGGTGATCAGCGGCCTGGTCCTGGGCACCTTCGTTGATTTCGAACACCTCATCATTCCTGACCGCGTCACGCTGGGCGGTATTGTGGCTGGCCTGTTGCTGAGCGCGGCGTGTCCACCCTTGCATGGGGCCACGACCATCCTGGAGAGCGTGTCGCGCTCGGCGTTCGGTGCCGGTCTGGGGTGGGGGCTGCTCTGGGGCGTGGCCATCGTCGGACGGTTGATCTTCCGTAAAGAAGCGATGGGGTTCGGGGACGTGAAGCTCATGGGGGCAATCGGCGCGTTCATGGGCTGGCAGGCCGTGCTATTCACCTTGTTTATCTCATCGTTCGCGGGATCTCTGGCGGGCATTCTGATGGTGCTGACCGGCAACAAACAAATGCAGAGTCGGATTCCCTATGGCCCCTATATTGCCCTGGCCGCGGTGCTCTGGATGTTCTGGGGGCCGACGTGGTGGCAAGCGTATCTGTCCTTGCTGACCCCTGGCCGCGGATCCTGACGTTATCGTCCGCCCGGCGTGAGCGGCGTTGCGCCAGACACGCGGTTCAGTATCCTCCAAAAACGCCATTGTCGATCGGGCGACAAGCGACTATAATTCTGACCGTGAGCATGATCACATTCAACGGCAATTCGCGCGGTGGTGGCACAATCGCACTGATGTTCCTCCTGGGAACGACCCACATGGTGTCGGCCGCCCTGGCGCGCCCGGACTTTTCACATTATGACGTCATCCTGCAGCGGCATCCGTTTGGCGTCGTGACTGCGGCGCCGGTTGTGGCAGCGCCTGTGGTCATGCCACCGACCGGAGATTCCTTCATCAAAAATCTCCGCATGTGCGCCATCACGGAAGCGCCGGATGGGCCGCGTGTGGGGTTGCTGGATCTGAGCAACAAGCCACCAAAAAGCTATTTCCTCTATGTCGGAGATGTGGAGGACGGCATTGAACTTGTCGAAGCCGACTATGTGAAGGAGCGGGCCAAGCTGCGCAAGGGCAGCGAGGAACATTGGATTTCGATGAGCGATGCAAGCGGCGCCGGTTCAGCCGTCATGGTGGGCACGGTGGCGGCGAATCCTGCCGTGGCGGGGGCTAATGCGATGACGACGCGGCGCTTGTCGTATGCGGAACGCCTGCGCAAGCGGCGCGAAGGAGAAGAAGAGCGCATGCGGGAACTAGCCGCACGCCCCCAGTTGGCGCCCGCGGAGCTGGAGAAGTCCCTGCAGAACTATCAATTGGAAGTCATTCGCAAGGGCG
>JAQCIA010000187.1 GCA_027620105.1 Verrucomicrobiota bacterium
CGGGCCACGGAGACCGGCACCACCACCTGCAGAAACACAACTGAGACAACGGGCCGCCAATCAATGCGTTTGCGGTTCTCGCTCAGCAGCCACGCGGCGGCCAACATGCAGCCGATTCCCAGCCCCCCCCCTGGCAAATCGCCAATAGCGTGTTAGCTCATGCGTCATCAAGCATGGCTATTGGTCCTGCACGTCGCCCGTACAACTCCTCGCGCGCAACGCACGCCACGCAACCTGAAGCATCAAACCCGAATCGGCAGGATAATAAACTGCACCCCCTGCTGATAGAGGGCCCGCTGGATATCGAAAACCGTGAAGTTGTGCAGAATCCGCGTGACGATGGAGTCGTTCTTAAACACGAGCTGCCCGCCGAAGAAAATCGCACCCGGGTACCGCTTGCTGAGCTCCGGCGCGAGCTTGCAAATTTCATCCGTCACGTCCATCCCGGAGACCGTTACCCCTTCGCCTTCGTATCCCTGGCGTTTGACGTACTGCACATAACGATCAACATCGGCCTTGGCATGTTGTTCAAGCGCGGCAACCTCCTGGACACCCTTGAACGTCGCCGCATCAATCACGCCCACCTGCACAAACACGAATCGCCGAAACATGCCGGTGAACAGGCGAATGATCGCGAAGAGGGAGTGCAGTCCGACACCACCATAGCCGTTCACGAGGATCACCGCCGTTCGGTCGGGACCGGTCGTCACCTTGGGCGCAAGCTTCTTGTCCCCCAGCGACATCTCCGTCACTTCCACCAACGCGTCCAGTCGCTTGAGGCTGTCCTTGGTCAGCATGTACTCCTTGCGGATGTAATGCACGAGCAGCACCAGCGCGAACGTCAGGGCGAGCGTGATCCAGCCGCCATCGTGAAACTTGAGGATCACCAGTGACGCCAGAATGAGGACGGTCAGCGTCAAGCCAAGGCCGCTGTAAAACAGCTTGCTCATGCGCCGCTTGCGCGGAGCATCCGACTTCAGCCAGTAGCGCACCACGCCTGCCTGGCAGAGGGTGAAATCGATGAAAACGTTGATGCTGTACAACACGATCAGCAGATGCACGGATGCCTTCGTCAACAGCAGGGTCACGAGGGCCGTGATGCCAATAAGCAGGATGCCGTTCTGCACGACAAGGCGGTTACTGAGCAGGGCGAACCGCGCCGGCACCCAGCGGTCCTTGGCCATCGTGGCCAGCACGCTCGGACCGCCAAAGAATCCCGTCTGCGCCGCCACAAACAACAGCGCCGCTTCCGCGAATAGCGTCACCCCCACAAACCCTTGCCCCAGCCATTCCGGCCAACGCGACACCACATGGCTGCACAACGTGGCGTTCAGCGTGCGCCCTGCTTCGGGACGCACACCACATAGGAAATAGGCCAGCATCAGCCCGAACACCATGAAGATGAGCGACCCGGCCATGTAGCGCATGGTCCGCTTGGCGGTCTGCACTTTGGGTTCACGCAGAATCGAAAGGCCGTTGCAGACGGCCTCAATCCCCGTGTACGTGCCCGCCCCCATGGTATAGGCCCGCACAATCAACACCAGCATCCCCGCCAGACCGAGTGTCGGATCGGCGCGCGCCTGGCGCACATCCGCACCAATCGCCGCCGGAATCTCCAGAATGCCTCCCAGATTGCCAAAAATGGCATAGCCAATGAGAAAGACGTGTGTGATCAGGAATACGGCGAAGATCGGCACCAGCGGCGCGACCGATTCCTTCACACCGCGCAGGTTTAATCCGATCAGCAGGATCACCGCCACGGCGGAGAATTGCAGCTTGTAGGGCTCCCACGCCACGGGCAGAAAACTGAACATGGCATCCGTCCCGCTCGCGACGGAAATGGCAATCGTGAGCACGTAGTCAATCAGCAGTGCGCACCCGGACACCACACCGAAGCCAGGCGACAACAGCTTGCTGGCCACCAGATAGCCGCCGCCACCCGTCGGGAACATTTCGATCACTTGCATGTAGCTGGCGCTGATCAGCACCACCGTCACCACCGTCGCAAGGGCAATCAGAATGCTGAAACTGTGATACTGCCCCAGCGCCAGATAGGCCTCGGCGGGGCCGTAGCAGGATGAGGACAAGCCGTCCGACCCCAACCCCACCCAGGCGAACAGGGCGATCAGCGAGAGCTTGTGAAAAACAGAGGGTGACTTCGGATCGGGCGTGGGCCCCATGACCACCCGCTTACACCATTGAGAGATTCCACTCATAACTTTCAGGCGAACATCACCCCAACTCAGGCGCCACCGGCGGCATCACTGATCACCGTGTCCCGCGCCTCTGCGGCCAGCTCCGGATAATCGAGTGTGTAATGCAACCCGCGGCTTTCACGCCGCGCTTGTGCCGATCGGACTATCAAATCCGCCACGTCGGCAATGTTACGCAATTCGAGCATGTCGGGTGTCACCAGATAACTCAAGTAGTACTCCCGAATCTCGCGGCGCAGGTTCTGAATCCGCGTGCGGGCCCGCTCGAGGCGCTTGTTCGTGCGCACGATGCCGACATAATCCCACATGCACGTACGCACCTCGTTCCAGTTGTGCTCCACCACAATGGCCTCATCGCTGGGCACCGCGGCGCCCAGTTCCCAGTCCGGAATCCGATGCTTCGGTGCACCCACAAGCCCCGCTCCAGCAATCGCCCGACTCGCCGCGTGCGCGGAAACCACCGCCTCCAACAACGAATTGCTGGCCAGCCGGTTTGCACCGTGCAGCCCCGTACAGGCCACCTCACCACACGCAAACAACCCCGGCACTGCTGTGCGGCCGTCAACCCCCGCCTCCAGTCCGCCGCAGAAGTAGTGCGCCGCCGGCACCACGGGAATCAAGTCCCGCGCCATGTTGATCCCGAAGCGTTCGCACGTCTGGAAGTTCTTGGGAAATCGTTTACGCAGGAAGGCTTCGGGCTTATCGCGAATATCCAGATACGCGCACGGCGCGCCGGTCGCCTTCATCTCGGAGTCAATCGCCCGGGCCGCGATGTCGCGCGGAGCCAAGGCCCCGCGCGGGTCGTACTTCTCCGCAAAGGATTCGCCCTGCGCGTTCACCAGGCGCGCGCCCTCGCCACGCACCGCTTCACTGATCAGGAAGGACTTGGCGTCCGGGTGGTACAGGCAGGTCGGGTGAAACTGAATGAACTCCATGTCCTTGATCGGCACGCCCGCACGCCAGCCGAGCGCCACACCGTCTGCCGTCGCCACATCCGGATTGCTCGTATAGAGATAAACCTTACCGCCCCCGCCCGTCGCCAGCACCGTGTACGACGCGCGCACCGCAAAAATCTCGGCCGTTTCGCGATTGAGCACATAAGCCCCGACGCACCGATTCTCGCTGTCAACGCCCAGCCAGCTCGTGGTGATCAAATCGATCACAACTTGATTCTCCCAGAGCGTGATCGCGGCACTGCTGCTCACACGCGATTTCAGGGCGTCCTGGATGGCCAGCCCGGTCATATCACCGGCATGCAGGATGCGTCGCTTGGAGTGGCCACCCTCTTTACCGAGGTCGTACGACTCCACGCCAGCGTCGTTCGCGCGCAATGCAAACTGCACGCCAAATTCCCGTAGTTCGGCAACCCGCTCCGGTCCTGCTGTTACAATGGAACGCACGACGTCCGGGTCGCACAGGCCCGCGCCCGCATCCAGGGTGTCCGCGATGTGCTTCTCGAAACTGTCCTCGTCGGTCATCACGCAGGCAATGCCGCCTTGCGCGTAGCTGGTGTTGGTTTCGCCACTCTCTTTCTTGGCGAGGACAAGGACGCGCCCGAGCGGCGCCAGATGCAGGGCGGACATCAACCCGGCGATGCCGCTGCCGACGATCAGATAGTCCGTGTCCACGATGCGCATGTCGGGTGCGGCTTATAGCAGATGCAAGCTGGGCCTGTCGATTACGCGAAAATCAAGGGTGTCGGCACGCAGGCCTGGCTCAAACTGAGACCACATCAGAAACGCGGGGCGGGGATAACGGCGGGTGCGTTCGTGGAGGGATCCTCCAGCGCCGGTGACACCTGACGCCCCGTCCCGGCTTCCACGATCGTCGCGATCCACAGATAGGTGGGCGTTGTCCGAATCTCCTCTTCCAACACATAGGACTCGCCGGCCCCGGTCGTTAACCAGAGCTTGGTTTCTTGCACACGAAACGGGTGTACCGCATTGTACGTGGTCCCCGTCAGGGCATTCTTCGGAATTCTTTTTGTCACAACGATATGGTGCGTTCCCGGGAGCAGCTCGATGCGCGACACGCTGCGCCCCTTTCCGAAACGCAGATCCTTTGAAACCCGGCGCTGATCCACCGATGCAATCTCAATGCTCTTGGGATTCGACACGATCGCAAATTCCGATGCGTCAAGACTGCCCTTGTAGGCGCGAATAACCGGCGACTGGGCGCAGCCCATGCCTCCAACCGCCACCAGCAACACCCCCAACCATCGAACGCTTCGCATATGTGCACGCATCGTCTTATAACCTCTCCCAAGCAGCATACGCCAACGCGCGAACTTGCGCAAAAAGGATTAATCGACTGCCGATATTCGCATTCTCGTGCTTCGTTGTGTTCCGGGCGCCCCACGGCCTGCTACAGTGCCCCCTGTCCGCCCGTGATTGAACATGATGACCCAGCACCGCCATTTTCTGGATTGGGACGCGCCCGTGACGCAACGCGTGCGTGAGTTTCTGCTGCCGGAATCCACCACCACCTACTGCGCCGTGAACCTCCAGCGCACGCTAATCATTGTCCCCACGCGCCAGTCCGCGCGCCGTCTTTCCGAAGCCCTCGTACGCCATTGCGCCACCCGGAATCTGGCCATCCTTGGCGCCCGTATTGTCCCGCCCACCTTTCTCCTCCAGACCGACCCGCCGGATCCCCACATCGCCAGCGACACCGTCGCCGCCGCCACCTGGGCCACCATCCTCAACGCCCTGCGCGCAGAGGAAGCCCCCACCCTCTTCCCAACCGCCACGCGCCGGTCCGACTTCAGCTGGGCGCTCCAGTCCGGTCGCATGCTCCAGCAA
>JAQCIA010000188.1 GCA_027620105.1 Verrucomicrobiota bacterium
TGGATGCCCCCCGCAGCTTGTGATACGGAGATCGGGACGTTTCATGCGCCACATCGTTGCCACCGTGCTCGTGGTTGCCGCAATTCTGCTGCTTGTGCTGTGCAGCTGGCAGCAACGCCGGCTGGTCGCAGCACGGGAACGTCACGCCCTCACGCCCGAAACGGCCCTGTCGGGCGCGCCGCCGGCCGTGGCCTTCACCACCGTTGTGCTGGGCGGTTTTCGTGGCGTGCTCGCGGACGTGCTCTGGCTCCGCGTGTCCGGCCTGCAGAGCGAGGGGCGCTTCTTTGAACTCGTGCAGCTATCCGAGTGGATCACCATGCTCGAACCGCGCGCGACGGGAACCTGGTCCTTTCACGCCTGGAACATGGCGTACAACGTCAGCAGCCTGATGGCCGACCCGGCCGAGCGCTGGCAGTGGGTGCAGAACGGCATCCGCCTGCTGCGCGACAAGGGGTTGCGCTACAATCCGCACGACGCGCGCTTGCACTTCGAGTTGGGCTGGCTTTTTCAGCACAAGGTCGGCACGCACACCGATCGCGCGTGGCTCTATTTTCAACAGCGCCTGGCCACGGAAACCGACGCGGTGATGCCCGGCGGACGCTTGCCGGCCGCGGCCCTGGCGCCCGGGTCGCCTGCGGCACAAGCCATACGCGATCGCCTCGGCCTGGAGCCGGAAACCGTGCATGTGATCGATGCCTCCTATGGCCCGCTCGACTGGCGACTGCCCGAATCGCAGGCACTTTACTGGGCCTATACAGGGTTGCAACGCGGCGGCGATGCGCACGATTTCTTCTGTGAGCGCATGCTGTACCAGTCCCTGGCGGTTTCGCTTTTCCGTGGCACACTTACCCTGGATCCCGCCGCCGGCGTGTACGCCCGGTCGCCACGTCCCGCGCTTTTTGACCAGGTCCTGGCCGCCTACGCCACCGCCCGCACGGGACCGAACGAACCGCGAGTCCGCGAATCCTACCGGCATTTCCTGAAAGAAGCCGCGAGCATCCTCGCCGAACATGGCGATGCGGAGACCGCCGCCCGCGCACAAGCCTTGCTGCGCGCGGAGGACCCCGGCCCCCACTGAGATCTTCAGCGCCCCTTTCGGGGTCCGCACGCACGCGCGGAATCTGCTTGCAGCATCAGGGGCCGCGCAGTAGTGTTTGGGGGAAGCTGCACTGCAAACCCGTATGGAGCGAGGATACCGGCGATGGCACAACCAATTACCGTGGTGACGAAGAAGAAGAAGCCCATGGCGTTCAAGCCCACGGGCAGCGGTGACGCACCCGAAGCCGCTGTGGCGGAACCGGTCTTTCTGATGGCCGAACAGGAACCGTCCTACATGGTCGGGGGCGTTTGCGCGATCATTGCCACCCTCTGCCTGATCGCTGTTCTTGTGCTCCAGTGGCTGGAAGTGGAGTACCTGCGGGATGCGATGACGACAGCGGTAACCATCTTCGGATTGTGATCGCGCCGCGTCCTTCACCCGTCGCGCCAACTTCCCGGAACGCATCCACCCCGAACAGTCGCGCCGCTGCGGCGAGCCTGATTGCGCAGTGGCTGGAGACCGAAGATTTTCCTGACCGCATGCTGGAGGCCGTGTCCAGCGACCGCGCCTTTCTCATGGAAGTGGTCTATGGCGTGGTGCGCCACCACCGTAGCCTCGTCTGGATCCTCGACGCCTACATGGACCATCCGCCCGAGCCGGCCGTACGCGCCTGTCTGTTGGTGGGCGCCTATCAGCTGGTGTTCATGGATAACGTGCCCGCGCATGCCGCCGTGAACGAATGCGTCGAGGCGGCCCGCGCGGTGGGCGGCCCGCGCGTGACCGGGTTCGTAAACAGTGTGTTGCGGCGCGTGGCGGAACAGGCTGGCACCATCCGCACATCCCTGGCGAAACAACCGCTCGGCGTGCGTGCATCCTTTCCCGATGCCCTGCTCACGCGCTGGACGTCGCACTTCGGGCCCGCCCGCACCGAGGCCCTCTGTTTGTGGCACAACACCCGCCCGCGCACCGTGCTGCGCGTCGACCGGCGGCGCACGTCTGTGCCTGATTTGCTGGCGCGTTTGCGCGCCGCCGGCATGGCGGGGGAACCGCACTCCTTTCGGCCAGAACACTGCATCACCCTGTCCACGGGCACGGCCATTCCGGACGTGCCCGGTTACGCGGAGGGGTTTTGGATGGCGCAGGATCCGGCCACCCTGCGCGCCGTCGAGCTGCTCGCTCCGCAGCCCGGCGATCGGGTGCTGGATGCCTGTGCCGCGCCGGGTGGCAAGGCGATGTGCATTGCCGAAGCGCTCGATGGCAAGGGCGAACTGGTCGCACTCGATCTGCACGCGGACCGTATGGAGCCGTTGCGCCAGAACGCTGCGCGCATGCGCGCCCCGCTGCGCATCGTACAGGCCGATGCACGCGACCCCGCACTGCCGGCCCATGTGGGGGCGCAACCCTTTGACCGCATTCTCGCCGACGTTCCCTGCACGAACACCGGCGTCCTGCGCCGACGTCCCGATGCGCGCTGGCGTTTCACCGTTGCGCGCCTGAATGCGTTGCGTCGCATCCAGGCGGCGATTCTGGATAATCTGGCGCGCCTGCTCAAGCCCGGCGGCGCCATGGTCTACAGCACGTGTAGCCTCGAGCCGGAAGAAAATGAGCGTGTCATCCGCGGGTGGCTGGCCCAGCATCCCGAATTTCGCCAGGTGCGCTCCGAGTTTCTATTTCCGCCGGAGTCGCAAACCGATGGGGCTTTTGCGGCGCTCTTAAAGAAAAGCTGAAGCCGGAAGGCTGCGGTTGGCAATCGGTCCGAACCTCAGGTCTCGCGCCTCAGGCTTCTGCCATCACCGACCGGACCGCCGCGATCTCCTGGTCGTGAATGTGGCCGTTCGTGGCGATCACGCCGGTATTGTCACGCAGCGTGCGCCCGAGCGCAAAATTCAACGGCTTTCCGTTCACGTCGGTCACGCGCCCGCCGGCCTCCTCCACGATAAGGCAGCCTGCGGCGTGGTCCCAGATCATCTCTTCGTACACGGAGGCCCGCGAGGGCAGGCGCATGTACACACTTGCTTCGCCCCGGGCGACCACGCCGTATTTGCACTGGCTATCCATGTGCAGCGAGGGCGCCGTGACGCGCAGCTTTGCGGCGATGCGCGCGGAGCGTCCGTGCGAGGTGTGGCCGGTTTCAACGGACTGACAGATCACGGCCTGAGCGGTCTCGGTCACCTTGGAGACGTGAATCACGCGCGCGTCGGATTGATCCAGCGCGCAGAGCCTGGCGCCGCCGCCACGCCGTGCGGCAAAGATGGCGCCCGTGGTGCCTCCGCCTTGCATGGTTTCCACCGGCAGACTTGGACATCCCAGCACACCCAGCTGCACCACCCCATCTTCGATCAGGGCGAGCGCAACCGCGTACTGATCGTTGCGGATAAACCCCTTGGTGCCGTCAATAGGGTCCATGGTCCAAAAACGTCCCGCCGCACCACCTTGATGATGCCCGCGGTCGATGGCGGCCATCACGGCTGTTTCGTCCAACGCGGGCGCGATGCGGGCCACATGTTCCAGCACACGCTTGCGGAGCTCGGCGTTGGCCGGGTCGCGCAGCAGTGCCGATTCCTCTTCCGCCATCAAAGGGATGTCCGGGTTATGCTGATGCAAGTGGTGACTGATGACGGCCTGCACGCCGAGGTCGGCGATGGTCACCGGTGAACGGTCCTTCTTTGTCAGGGTGTCGTCCGTCACCAGCGCGGCCCGCACCCCGCGACTGAGCGCACAGGCAAACCCGACTGCCTCAACCGCGGCCGAAAGTGTCTTGTCTTCCATGATTCATTTTCCCGTGCACCGCGAACCGGCGATTATGCACGAACTGACGGAAAGAACAAGATGCGGCCCAACCGGTGTCGTGGAACATTTTGAAATGCGACCGCCCGCCGTGGGGCTGCTCCATCAGGAGATCCTAGTCGTCGCGCGAGCGTGCGGCGCATCCGGGTTTGTAAACCCTATAAGGGCTCTATCGCCCAATCCCCAACCGCGCCAGTCCCGCGCCCCTCAGAAGGGAACGTCCACGCGAATATCGTCTCGGGCCACGTGGAAGATCACGTACCCGGAATCTGGGGCCCACAACACGTTGTTTTCCAGATGGTTCAGGTCCACCTTCTCGCGCGCATCCGTATGCAGCACGTCCTGTTCGAAAATGGACATACGCTTGCCGTCCGCGAGCCCCAACTCCACCTTGAGCTGGTAAATTCGGCGCTCACCGGAAAAGAATTTCATATCGGTGAAAATGCCGATGTAGGCGCGATGCCGTTGATTCGGGGCCTCGATCCAATTGAACTCGCCCTTGGGGTATGGCATCAACTGCAGGAAGCGAATGGCAATCAAGAGCGCCACAACCAGAACAACAACGGCAATGCTGATGATCTTCTTGCGCATGATGTTACAACGAGCCAAACAAAAGCATAGCAAGCGATCGCCCCGCGCTCAAGTGGGCGTGGGTATGACGTGTGAGAACTCGCAATCGCGCAATTCGCATTCCTGCCGTCCGGGGCTTTCCCGGGGCTACAACATCCTGTTGGTTTATTCCAAACCACCCCACAACCACATGATCGGCACAATCCCGCCGCATCTGGCACAATAGTCGCTGATAGAGCTGGCCGAAGGATCAGAAAAATGGAACAAGTTTTTACATCGCCGCCTGAGCCGGCCCAAAAAGCAGCCACTGCGGGGTTTACATTGGTGGAGGTGCTGATCGTGGTCGGTATCATCGGCGGGCTCTGCGCCATCGCCATTCCGTCGTTTTCCAAGTCGCGGACGGAATCGCGCGTGAGCCGCATGACCAGCGATCTGCGCATTGTGTACGATGCCTTCAACATGTATGCCATGGAGAACGGTAACTATCCCGCAGGCATCGCGCAGGGCGCCTCCACGCCGGTGCCGGTGGCCGAATTTCTTTCCGGAACAAAATGGACGTC
>JAQCIA010000189.1 GCA_027620105.1 Verrucomicrobiota bacterium
CGGTGGTGGCGGTTCGTCCGGCGGCGGCGGTGGTGGCGGGGGCGGGGGGGGATGGTGAGCGCAGCCGTCGTTTTCTTGCATGGCTTCCTCGGGGCCGCAGACGACTGGGATGTGATCATTCATGCGCTGGCCGGCGAATATCCATGCGTGGCGTCGGAACTACCCGGTCACGGCGCCAATCTGCATCACCCGGATGCGCAGACGTACACCCTCACCGGGGCCGCAGCCAATGTGCAAAGGAAGCTCGATGCGCGCGGCGTGAGCAGCGGTGTTCTGGTGGGCTATTCGCTGGGCGGACGCGTTGCGTTGGCGATGGTGGCGGCGGCGCCGACGCGCTGGCGCGGGTTGGTGTTGGAATCGGTGACGCCCGGGCTTATCACGGCGGCGGACCGCGCGCAGAGGGTGGCGGCTGACGAAGGCTGGGCGCTGCGTTTCGAACAGGAACCGCTCGCGGAAGTCCTGCGGGACTGGTACGCGCAACCGGTGTTTGCACCACATCCGCCGGATGCCGACCTGTTGGCGCGGCGCTGCCGCAACGATCCGGTCGAACTTGCCAAAGTGTTGCGCGGGATGGGGCAGGGGGTACACGATCTGCTCGACGGTGTGCTCGCCCGTTGGCCGCACCCCCTGCTGCTTCTGGCCGGGGAGCACGATGCCAAATTTCAGAGCAATGTGGAGCGGATGCGGCACTTGTGCCCGCGCGCAACCCGCGCTATCGTGTCCAAAGCTGGGCACAATGCGCATGTGGAGCAGCCCGACGCGTTTTTGCGACACATGCGCGGATTCCTGAACACCTTGATGTGAAAGGCCGGACTCATGGCAAACATTGTGTGGGCAAGCGCCGGAGATTTCACGGACATCCGCTATCAGAAAGCGGAAGGCATTGCCAAGATCACCATCAACCGGCCGAAGGTGCGCAACGCGTTCCGTCCGCTGACGGTCACGGAAATGTCCAGTGCCTTGAACGATGCGCGGGATGATCAGGCGATCGGCGTGGTGATCCTCAGCGGGGAGGGCAAAGAGGCGTTTTGCTCGGGGGGTGACCAGAAAGTGCGCGGGGATGCGGGTTACAAGGATGCGCGCGGCGTACACCGGCTCAACGTGCTCGACCTGCAGCGGCAGATTCGGACTTGTCCCAAGCCGGTGATCGCCATGGTGGCGGGCTACGCCATCGGCGGTGGACACGTGCTGCATGTGGTCTGCGACCTCACCATCGCCGCGGACAATGCGGTCTTCGGGCAAACCGGGCCCCGCGTGGGGTCGTTTGACGGCGGGTTCGGCGCGTCGTATCTGGCGCGCATGGTCGGGCAAAAGCGCGCCCGCGAAATTTGGTTCCTGTGTCGCCAGTACAATGCGGCGCAGGCGCTGGCGATGGGACTGGTCAATACCGTGGTGCCCTATGCCGAACTGGAAGCGGAGACCGTGCGCTGGTGCCGCGAAATTCTGGCGAATTCGCCGCTGGCGATTCGGTGCCTCAAGTCTGCATTGAATGCGGATTGCGACGGTCAGGCGGGGCTCCAGGAACTGGCCGGCAACGCCACGATGCTCTACTACATGACCGAAGAAGGCCAGGAAGGCCGCAATGCATTCCTGGAAAAACGGAAGCCGGATTTTTCAAAGTTCCCCAAGCGGCCGTGAGCATTCACGAACCGCGAATGAACGCGAATAGACGCCGATCCGAAGCGAGGGATTTGCATCCGGTGGCGTTTGCTTTAGCGTTTCGGCGTATCGCCGCGCGAATGTAGCGGAGTAATGACATGGCTGGCACTCCGCATTCTGATGCACCCATCCCTCGGCAGTCCGGCGCATCGTCCACTTTCCGCGTCTGGCTGCAGGCCGCGCGCCCAAAAACATTGTCGGCCGCTTTTGCGCCGGTGCTGATTGGCTCAGCGATGGCACTGGCGGATGGCGTGTGGCACATGCCGGCGGCGCTGGCGGCACTGCTTGGCGCCTGGCTGATTCAGATCGGCACGAACTTCGCCAACGACTACGGCGATTTTATAAAAGGCGCAGATGCGCATGACCGCCAGGGGCCGTTGCGCGCCACGCAGGCGGGCCTGATTGCACCACGCGCGATGTTGCGGGCGGCGCTTGTGATGTTCGCTCTGGCGGCGGTGGTCAGCGTCTATCTGGTGCTGCGGGCGGGATGGCCGCTGGTGGCGATTGCCGCGCTGTCGATTGTCTCCGGCGTGCTCTACACGGTGGGCCCCTGGCCACTGGCGTACAAAGGGTTGGGCGATCTGTTCGTGCTGATCTTTTTCGGACCGGTGGCGGTTGGCGGGACCTACTATGTGCAGGCACTGGTCTGTCCCTGGCCGGTGCTGCTCGCGGGGCTCGCGCCCGGACTGCTGGCCGCGGCGATTCTGGTTGTGAACAATCTGCGCGACATCAAGGGTGATGCACGGGTGGGCAAGCGGACGCTCGCCGTGCGCTTTGGCGTGCCCTTGGCGCGGGTCGAGTATGTGGTGTGCGTGGTGGGTGCCACCGTGCTCGTTCCGGTTGCGCTGCTCTATGGCTCCGATGGTCGCCATGCTCGCGTGCTGCTGGCGTCGCTCACCTTGTGCGGCATGTGGCGTTGCCTGCGGACCGTGTGTGTCGCAGCACCGTCGGCCGCGCTGAATCCAGTGCTCGCACAAACCGCGCGCAGCTTGCTGGTCTTTAGCATTCTCTTTGCGATTGGATGGAATCTGTGAATATTGTGCACGCCCGCACGCGGACGTATTCGCTGCCATTGCGACAGGCGTTGCCGCCGCTGGCGGGTGGCGCGCGCGCACGTCAGGGCTGGCTGTTGCAGCTCGTGACCGATGACCAGCATGTGGACTACGGCGAGATTGCGCCCCTGCCTGGTCTCAGTCGCGAATCGCCCCCGGAGATTCACGCGCAGTTGGACGCGGTCGCGGAACTGCTGCCCGCGGTCAATCCCTGGCCGTCAACGCCCCTGGACGTGCTGACGCGGGTGACCCGGGAACTGCCGCGCACATGTGCCGCGTCGGTGCGTTTCGGTGTGGAGATGGCGCTGCTCAACGTCCTTGCCGCGCGGCGCGGTAGTCCCTGGCATCACGAACTCGATCGTCCGTGGCATCCGACCATCGCGGTGAATGCCCTGGTGTCCGGGTCTGAAGCCGAGCAACGCTCAGCCGTCCAGCTGGCTGTGGATGCAGGGTATACGTGTTTGAAGCTGAAAGTCGGGCACCTGTCCGCGCCAGCAGCGATCAAGCACGTCTGCGAAGTCGGCGAGCGCGCGGGGAGCAAGGTTGCCTTGCGGGTGGATGTGAACCGTGCCTGGGCGTTGTCCGATGCGCTCGCGTTTGCGGCGGGCTGTCGCCACTGTGCCATCGCATACGTGGAGGAGCCGGTGGAGAATCCGGAGGATCTGGCCACGTTCCGCAAGGACAGTGGGTTGCGCGTGGCGGTGGATGAATCACTAGTGACACCGAATCCGCCGCCGGCGGACGTCTGGATCGTGAAGCCCACATTGCGTGGTGGGATCGCGGCGACGCTTGTTCTGGCCGATGCCGCGCGCGCGGCGGGGGTGGAACTGGTCATCAGCAGCGCGTTTGAATCGGGAGTGGGGTTGCGTGCGCTTTGCCAGTTGGCGGCCCTGACGCATGCGACCGAAACCGTGGCGGCAGGCGTTGGCACGGGGGATTGGTTCGTGCGTGATGTGCTGGCAGATCCGCTGGCGATCACGCATGGCGTCTGTCACGTGGATCGCGACATCAGGTTTCCCACGCGCCTTCGCGAGAAAGGTGCGCCGTGAGCGCGGGCGCCGGGCCGCGGTTATCTTGTCCGTTGCGCAGTGCAGCATTGCGGTGGCCGGAAGCGGCGGCGGTGGTGGGCGTGCCCGGGACAGTGACGTTTCGCGAATGGGATGCGCAGGTGTCGCGGGTCGCCGCGCGGCTGTCGGCGCTTGGTCTGCGGGCTGGGGATGTGGTGGCGCTGACGCTATTCAGCGACTACCCGTCCCTTGTGTTGTTGCTGGCCACGTTGCGCGCCGAACTGATTGCCTGTCCGCTGCATCTGCGCAATCCGGTTGCGCTTCAGATCGCACAGGCCGTGCGGGTGGGGGCTGTGGCGGCGGTTGTTGCGGGTGCCACGGACGGCTGGCGCGAGGCGGGGCTACGCGTGATTCCGATGGAGGAACTACTCCAGGAGGGCCGGGCCCCACATGCCCCGAGCGCGAGCGGTGCGGCGGACGATATTGCCCTGGCGGCGCAGGCACCGGCCACGCTGGTCTACACGTCGGGCAGCACGGCTGTGCCCAAGGTTGCGGCGCTGAGTCTGGCCAATCACCTGGCGAATGCGGCCGCATCGAATCGGCAGCATGGCCTACTGGCCACGGATCGCTGGTTACTGTCGCTACCGCTGTATCATGTCGGCGGGTTGGCGATCGTCTTTCGTTGCTTGTTGGCGGGCGCGGCGGTGGTGATCGCGGACGCGCGTGACGATCTTGCGGCCGCCACGCAACGCTGGGGCGCGACGCAGCTCTCGCTCGTGCCTACGCAACTCGCCCGCCTGCTGAACCAGGGCACGCGCGCGGACGGCATGCAAACGCTGCGCAACCTGTTGCTGGGCGGTGCACCGGCGGCGGATGCGGTTGTGGCGGCGGCCCTAGCGCGCGGCTGGCCGGTGCGCAAGACGTACGGACTCACGGAAATGGCGTCACAGGTGACTTCCGTGCCGCCGGTTTGCGCAGATGCGCAGCGGTACACGGGTGGACGCGTGCTGACAGGGTGTGAGGTGCGGATTGCGCAGGATGGCGAGATCCATGTCCGTGGCCCCATGCTGTTTCTCGGTTACTGGGAGGACGGAAAATCGCGGCCCTGCCTGACGACCGATGGCTGGTTTGCGACGGGGGATGTGGGCGAACTGGATGCGGCGGG
>JAQCIA010000190.1 GCA_027620105.1 Verrucomicrobiota bacterium
GACCGTGGCCAATGCGATTGTGGGTTTGCTCCACCCGCAGGGCGGAAGCATTTCGGCGGGTGGCGTTTCCATCTGGCCGTCGCCCGATACAGTTCGCGTGCGCGCGCGGACGGTTCAGATGGTGTTTCAAGATCCCTATGGGGCCCTGAATCCCCGCATGACGGTTGGCGGTGCGCTGGGGGAGGTTTTGGATATGCACGGAGATGACACGGGGAATCGGGTGGGCGACGTGTCGGCGCTGCTGGATCAAGTGGAGTTGCCGCCGGTGCTGGCCAACTCATTTCCGCATGAGCTGAGTGGTGGTCAGCGGCAACGGGTCTGCATTGCGCGGGCGCTCGCGGTGAAACCGGCATGGATTGTCGCGGACGAGCCGGTTTCGGCGCTGGATGTCTCCGTACAGGTGCAGGTGCTGAATTTGCTCAGGCAGCTTCAGTTGACCTTGCATCTCGGCATTCTCTTCATCGCCCATGACCTGGCCACCGTGCGGTACATGTGCGACGACGTGCACGTGATGCACGCCGGGCGTATTGTGGAAAGCGGGGCAGCGGCAAGGGTTTTCGCGAAGCCGCAGCATGCATACACGCAGGCACTGCTGGCGGCGGTGCCGGATGTTGAGGCGGGACTGGCGGCGCGGCGGCGGTAGCGCTGAAGGGTCAGTCCGGTGGCGGGGCTGGTGGTGCATCCGGCAGGCCCAGTCCTTCTTCGACGGGTCGCCAGCGGCGATGCCCCCATAGGTACTGTTCGGGATTGGCGCGAATGACTTCTTCCAGGTGGTGATTGACGGTGCGCAGGATTTCTTCAATGGCCGCGTCGTTACGCGGGCCGGGTGTGCGGACGATTGGGGTGGCCATGAGTTTGTAGCGCATTGGTCCGAGGCGGACGCAGGCCGCAAAGATCAATGGCACGCCGGTGCGCAGGTGCATCAAGGCGGCTGCGGTATGGGTGGATGCGGGACGGCCGAAGAAGGGGATGCGCATGCCGCGCTGCCTGGCGTGCTGATCAATCACCATGGTCAGAATCTTCCCGGACTTGATCACGTTCATCAGCTTGGCGCCGGTGACTTCGTGCTTCGGAATCAGGTCGAAGCGGTGCCCCCGCTTGCGTGCCTGGATGAGGCGATCCGTATAGGGATTGTTCATGCGCCGGGCGATCGCCACCATGGGTTTATGGAACGACATCATTTGCGCGGGCACTTCCCAGTTGCCGAAATGTCCGGTGATCAGAATGAATCCCTGACCGGGCGTCTGTGCGAGGGCCAGCAAGTCCTGGGCGTTGGTGGCATCAATGAAGGATTGCCAGTTGTCCGGGCGCACGCGCGTTTCGGCCACCAACGATTCGACGATAAACGCAGCAAAGTGGCGGAATGAGGCGCGGGCAATACGGGCGGCTGCATGCGCGGATGCCGCCAATTGGCATTTCAGGATGTTCTCCGTCGCGATCCGGCGTCTGTTCGGCATACAGTGCCAGACCACGTTCGCCGTGCCGTGCGCCAGGAGGAGCGCCAGCCGTAACGGAAGTACCCGGATAAGTGCCCGGGCAATGCAGGCGGCGACAAATTCTGCCAGATAGCGGATGCGGCGGCGCATGGTCATGCGGGAATGAGGGCGTGTGATTCAAGACGCGCCAGCCAGGAGAACGTCAGCGAGCGGGCTAGAGGAATAACCGGGAGACTCACGTTGCGAGAATGCGCCGAGATTCGTCGAGGAAGATGCCCTGCAGGTTCATGCGGAGTGATTCGGGATTGGTGGCATGGTCCATGCCCTCGTCTTCGGTCACGAAGCCGTCCTGAATCATGTCGTAAATCGATTGATTGAATGACTGCATGCCCTCGTCGCGCCCGACTTCGATTGCGGCGCTAATGGTTTCCAGATTGTTCAGCACCAGCAATTTGTGCACGGTGGGCGTGTTGATCAGGATTTCGGCGGCGGGAATGAGGTTGCCCTCCACGTCTCGCATGAGACGCTGGCAGACGATGCCGACCAGGTTGGCAGCCAGGCCGAGACGTATCTGGTCCTGCTCGTCCGCGGGGAACATGTCCAGAATGCGCGGCACGGCCTGTTGTGCCGTGCCGGCGTGGAGCGTGGACATGACCAGATGTCCGGTTTCCGCGGCCAGCAAGGCGGTGCGAATGCTGGTGCGATCGCGCATTTCACCGATCAGAATCACTTCCGGATCCTGTCGCATCAAGTACTTCAGCGCGTTCTGAAAGCTCATGGTGTCCAGGCCGACTTCACGCTGGCTGATGAGGCTGAGGTCATCCTCGAAAACGTATTCGATGGGATCCTCGACCGTAATGATCCGACGCCGTTCTGTGCGATTGATCTCGCTGAGGATCGCGGCGAGGGTGGTGGACTTGCCGCTGCCCGTGGTGCCGGAGGCCAGCAGGATGCCGCGTTGGGCCTTGGCGAATTCCTTGATGCGTGAGGGCAGGCGCAGTTGTTCAATGGAAGGGATGTTGTTTTTCACGTAGCGCATGGCGAGACAAGGCAAGCCCTGCGACTGAAAGATGTTCACGCGGAAGCGCCCCACGCCCTCTTCGTGGTGCGAAAAGTCCACTTCGTGTTCGGTTTCCAGTTGCGACGCCAGATGCTGGGGAACGAGGTCCTTGATCATGACAATGGCAGATTCCGGGGTAATGTTTTCGAAACCACTTTCCTGGAGATGCCCGTTGATGCGGAAAAAAGGAACCTGCCCCGTCTTGATGTGGATATCGGAGGCCCCCGACTGGACAGCCTTGGCAAGTAGTTCAAGCAAGATTGACATGGATGACATCCTCCCTTCTCGTTTCGGCACACTATCGCATGCGCATCAACATGGCGATACCAGAAAAAAGAAAAACAAAATTTGAGAGCCAGGCCCCGAACCAGGGTGCGACCGTTCCGCGTTTGCCCAGCATGAGCCCCACTTGAATTAGCAGATAGTAGGCGAGAAAGAAGGCCACAGCGAGAAAGATTCCCGTCAAGGGGCTCTGGCGCCCGGTCTTGGCGCCGGCAGGAATCCCGAAGAGGGTAACGACAAGGCAGGCCCAGGGCGCGGCCAGTCGGCTGTGGATGTCGTAGCGCTTGCGCAGGGCGGTTTCTTCGGCGAGGTCGGGATGTTCGCGCATGTAGCGAATCATGTCCCATGTGGACAGGAACATCCAGTTGCGCACTTCGATGGCGAAGCTGGCGGGGGATTCCGTGAGTTCGGGAAGTTCGCGGATGTCGGTGGCTCTGGTGGCCATGGGGGCAACGGCACCAACCGGATTGTCCTGCTCGTCGTACTGTTGCGCGCGCAAGTTGTGAAACCACCAGGTGCCATCCAGGTGTTCCGCGCGGGATGCCAGCAAATCATGCACGCGGGTACCGTCAGCGCGTTCCTGTGTGATTTTGACATCGCGGAGGACGCCGGGGCTGAGCTCATTAAAATGTTCAACCAGCCACAGCCGTCGCGTCCCGGAGTCATAGTAGGCAAGATTCTTGTCCTCGTTGTCATCCGAGGGCAGGTGAAAGCGGTTCTCACGTATGGAGGTGGTCCAGACGAAGGCGCGGGCACCAATGGTTTCCTTCACGACGGCGAGGGACAGGGCGAAGACGAGGGCGACGGACAGGAAGGGGGTGAGGATGCGGTGGAGACTCAATCCGCTCGCCTGCATGGCAATGAGCTCATTGTTGCGGGTGAGTTGCCAGAGGGCGTAGAGCGTGCCGAGCATCAGTGAGGCTGGCGCGAGATATTCCAAGGTTGGGAGCAGGAGGGCGAGGTAGTAAGTGGCGATCAGCCTGACCGGCGCTTTGGCGTCGAGCAATTTTGACAGGTGTTCAAACAGGTCGAGAACGATAAAGAGCATGGAGAAGGCGATGAGGCAATAGGAGAGGGGCAGCAACAGGCTCCGCAACATGTAACGATCAATGATTTTCATGCGAAAGACACTCATGCAATGCCAGCACCGGTACGGGGAGCGGGGCGCCAAGTCAAGGCGGAACGTCGCGGAACTGGGCGGCAGCGCTGCCGGGGCGAATGTTGGCGCAGATGCTGAGCATGTTGCGATTCCGCCGGATGTCGTGAAAGTCATAATCCATGAAGGCCAAGCGTGCGGATTACGTGTTGGGTGCCGTCCTTCTGCTGCCCGGGGGCGGATGGTTGGTTATTGGCAAGGGGGAGGGCCGCGGGGCCGACGTATGTGACTGTTCCGTTGGCCCTCGGGGATATGGTCGAGCAAGTCCACGCAACTGGCCTGTGTTCATATCGGTTTCCTCGGGTGGCGCCGCCGATCCCGCTCACCAATGAAATGGACGACCAGCGATTGGAGGATGATTTGTTATCACCTGTGCATTGGGGACCAGTCGGTGCGATTCGCTACGCCGATCAGATGGGTGAGGATGTTGTGGAGCCGGGCCAAGCGCCCCAGATGGCGTTTCCACGAATTCGTGAGTTGCCTGCTTGCCGACATCGAAGCGGACGGCGGTTGCGGGGCGGGGCGTGGAGTTGCTAGCATACGCGCCTGATTGGCAAGCGCGGAGGGGTGGCAGAGTGGTCGATCGCACCTGACTTGAAATCAGGAGTGGGCGCAAGCCCACCGGGGGTTCGAATCCCTCCCCCTCCGCCAATTTCCTGATAAAGTCGCCGTTTTAGGCGTGAATCCGCGAATCCTCAATCCGGACACAAAAGGCCACGTAAAGACCCGAAAAGCCGTTTTTACAGGTCTAGTAACGGTCAAGTGGGATGGCCCGCTGATTCCGCCACGCGCACCATAGACCTCGCTTGGCAGGTAATTGGCAGTCGAAGGCGCGGAGGTGTCCACCACGCTAGGGGGCGGGAGGCTCGGGCATCCTGC
>JAQCIA010000191.1 GCA_027620105.1 Verrucomicrobiota bacterium
AATTCCGCTGCGGCCGCGGCGGTTCCACCGGTCGCGAGCAGATCGTCAATCAGCAGGACCTTTTCGCCGGCGCGAAACGCGTCGGCGTGCACCGCAACCGTGGCGGTGCCGTATTCCAGGCTGTAGGAAATTTCGTGGGTGCGGTAGGGCAGCTTGCCCTGCTTGCGGATCGGCACGAGCCCCAGCCCGAGCCGATCACACAGCGCGCTGGCGAAGAAAAAGCCGCGCGCATCAATCGCGGCCACCTTCTCAATGCCGCTCGTAAGATGGCGCTGCTCGAA
Organism: Verrucomicrobiota bacterium; assembly: GCA_027620105.1. Classification (GTDB taxonomy): domain Bacteria; phylum Verrucomicrobiota; class Kiritimatiellia; order UBA8416; family JAIOPI01; genus JAIOPI01. The sequence goes on from JAQCIA010000191.1 coordinate 282, forward strand.
CAGATCAATCGACGCGCGAAAGAGCGCCGGGTCGGCCAGAATCGGCGTGATGTCCTTGAAGACGATGCCGGGTTTTGGAAAATCCGGCACGTCGCGAATCGCGGCTTTAAGTTTCTCCGCAGTCGTCATGGCCTCGAATCGGAAACGGAACCGCAGGCCAACGCGGTCGCACAGGGACCCCCGATCACCCGTGCCGATCTGCGTGCCGCCGCGGTTACTTTTTCTTTGTGGCCGCTTTCTTCACCGGCTTCTGGGCTGCCGCCTCTTCCAGCGCAGCCTGCGCGCCACCGGCACACGGAACGGCGAGCAGCTCACATAGGTCAGCCCAAGCTTGTGGCAGAATTTCACGCTGGCCGGATCGCCGCCGTGCTCACCGCAGATGCCGATCTTGATGTCCGGGCGGGTTGCCCGGCCCTTGGCCACGGCGAGTTGCATGAGCTGTCCGACGCCCGCCTGATCAATGGTGGCGAACGGATTGCTCTTCACAATTTCCAATTCCGCATAGGGCGGCAGGAAAGATCCGGAGTCGTCGCGGCTCATGCCGAGCGTGGTCTGCGTCAGGTCGTTGGTCCCGAAACTGAAGAATTCCGCCGTCTCGGCAATCTCATCCGCTGTGATCGCCCCGCGCGGCACTTCGATCATCGTCCCGACCAGGTAGTTGAGTTTCACCTTCTTGGCCGCCATGACTTCGCGCGCCACGCGGTGCACCACCTCGACCTGCAGATCGAGTTCGCGCTTGAAGCCGACCAGCGGGATCATCACTTCGGGCTTCACCTTGATGCCGGATTTCTGCACCTCGGCGGCCGCTTCAAACACCGCCCGCGCCTGCATCTCGGAAATTTCCGAGAACACAATCCCGAGCCGGCACCCCCGGAAGCCCAGCATCGGATTGAACTCGTGCAGTTCCTGCACGCGCTGCTGCACCTTCGCCACCGGCACGCCCATCTTTTCCGCCAGGTCCAGCTGCGCGGCCGGCTCGTGCGGGAGGAATTCGTGCAGCGGCGGATCGAGGAAACGAATCGTCGCCGGATACCCCTTCAGCGCCTTGAAGATGCCGACGAAATCCGCCTTCTGGAATGGCAGAATCTTGGCCAGCGCTTTTTTCCGCGCCTCAACGCTTTCCGCCAGAATCATCTCGCGCATCGCGTCGATGCGGGTCCCTTCGAAGAACATGTGCTCCGTGCGGGTCAACCCAATCCCGGTGGCGCCGAAGGCAATCGCGTTCGCCGTCTGCTCCGGTGTATCCGCATTCGTGCGCACCTGGAGCTTGGTGACTTTCGCGCACCAGTCCATGAGCTTGGCATACATGCGATAGGTGGCGCTCTCCTTGGCCGCGAGGGATTTCTCCACCAGCACCTGGACAATCTCGGACGCCGCGGTCGTGATGGTGCCGGGATAAACTTCGCCGGCGGTCCCGTCGATGGAAAGCGCGTCGCCCTCCTGATAGGTCACGCCCCCGACCATCAGCGTGCGCGTGGCGTAATCGATCTGCAGCGCGGCTGCGCCACAGACGCAGACCTTCCCCATCTGTCGTGCCACGAGCGCCGCATGGGAGCTCACGCCGCCCTTCGCCGTCAAAATGCCTTCCGACGCGATCATCCCGCGCAAATCCTCGGGCGACGTTTCCGTGCGCACCAGCAGGACCTTCTCGCCCTTGGCGGCCGCCGCATCCGCCCGGTCGGCGTTGAAGTATATTTTTCCGGAGGCTGCGCCGGGGCCGGCCGGCAGTCCCTTGGCGATGCACTTGGCCTGCCCAATGGCGCGGCGATCAAACACCGGGGCCAGCACCTGGTCGAGCTGGTCCGCCGGCACGCGGCGAATCGCGGTCTTCCAGTCGATCAGCTTCTCGCGCTCCATCTCGATGGCGAACCGCACGGCGGCCAGGCCGGTGCGCTTGGCGTTGCGGGTCTGGAGCATGTAGACCTTGCCGTCCTGAATCGTGAATTCGAAATCCTGCACGTCGCGGAAATGCTTTTCGAGCGTGCCGCGGATGCGGTCGAGTTCCTGGTAGGCCGCGGGCAGTGCCTTTTTCAGTTCCGCGACGGGTTCCGGCGTGCGCACACCGGCCACCACGTCTTCTCCCTGCGCGTTGATCAGAAATTCGCCATAGAAGACTTTTTCGCCGGTCGCCGGATCGCGCGTGAAGGCCACGCCGGAGCCCGACTGATCACCGGTGTTGCCATAGACCATGGCCTGCACAGTGACCGCTGTGCCCCATTCGGTGGGGATGTTGTACTTGCGCCGATACACGCTGGCGCGATCATTCATCCAGGATCCGAACACCGCACCAACCGCGCCCCAGACCTGCTTCCACGGATCCTGCGGGAAGGCGTTGCCGGTGCGGTCCTTGATCAGCGACTTGAAGCGGTTGACCAATTCCCTCAGGTCATCCACGGACAGCCGCGGATCGTCGATCTCGGCGTTGTAGCGTTCATGCTTGAGGCCATGAATCATCACTTCAAAGGGCTCGTGATCTTCGTTCGGGCGCTTCTGCACTCCCATCACCACGTCGCCATACATCTGAATGAAGCGGCGATAGCAATCCCAGGCGAAGCGCTCGTTCTTCGTGGCGGCCGACAGCGCGAGCACGGTCTGGTCGTTGAGGCCGAGGTTCAGAATCGTGTCCATCATGCCCGGCATGGAGTCGCGCGCGCCGGAACGCACGGAGACCAGCAGCGGCAGGGCCTTCGTGTCACCGAACTTCGTCCCCATCGTCTTCTCAATGAACGCGACGCCGGAACGCGTCTGCGTTTCCAGTTCAACGGGGTAGCGCCGCTTGTTGGCGTAGTAATAGGTGCAGACTTCCGTGGTAATCGTGATGCCCGGGGGCACGGGAAGCCCGATGCGGGCCATTTCCGCCAGGTTGGCACCCTTGCCGCCGAGCAGCGGCTTCATGCTGCCATCGCCATCGGCCTTGGCGCCACCGAACTGATACACATACTTATGGGACTTGGATTTTTTCGCGCGCTTGGCCATGGGCTACAGACCTCCTGAACCCCCATTCGGGGCTCGTGTTCAAAACGTCGACATTATCTCCCGGCGCGGCGCCCTGTCAAGGCGCCCCCGGTTGGGGTGTTGCCCCTTGCGAATTTTGCCGCACACGATGCGGTTGCTACAGTGCCGAATCCGTGTGGCAGGACACACCGTGTGGCGCATCCAGGTTGGGTTCCCGGCGCGGGAGGCGCAAAGCGCCCTTCCGCAGGTCGCGGGATCTGTCCGGTTTCGGTTGCCTTGCCGCCGCACGACGCTATCATCCCCCCCAGTATACAGGAGTCCCGCATGCATTTGCTTTCCATTGAAAACCTCGTCGCGCTCCTAACCCTGACGGCCATGGAGATCGTACTGGGGATCGACAACATCGTTTTCCTGGCCATTCTGACCGGGCGCCTGCCCGCAGCCCTGCGCCGCCGTGCGCGCATGATCGGACTCAGTCTGGCCCTGATCCTGCGCGTGATCCTGCTCTTTACAATCAAATGGATCATGGGGCTGACCGCGCCCCTGTTCGAGGTTTTCAGTCACGCCGTCACCGGGCGCGACCTCATCCTGCTGGCCGGCGGGCTCTTTCTGGTTGCAAAAGCGACCCACGAAATTCATGAGCGCGTCGAGGGAGACGGAATGCACGCCCCTGCGGAGGGCAAGACCGGCGCATCCTTTGCCGCCGCCATTGTGCAGATCGCCCTGATTGACCTGGTCTTTTCGCTCGATTCGGTGATCACCGCCGTGGGCATGGCCAAGGAAATCGCGGTGATGATTGCCGCCGTGCTGATCGCGGTGATGGTGATGATGGCCTTCGCCGGCACGGTCAGCGATTTTGTGGAACGTCACCCCACCATCAAGATGCTGGCGCTTTCCTTCCTCTTGCTGATTGGCGTGATGCTTGTGGCCGATGGCGCCGGTCGCCACATCGAAAAGGGCTACGTCTACTTTGCCATGGCCTTCTCCCTCGGCGTGGAGGTCCTCAATATCCGCGCCAGTCGGAAATCCGCGACCAAGAGCCACGCCTGATCGCCGGGGTGCTGGCCCTCAGGGTGCCACGCCAGGAGATGGTCCGCGGCCTCCGGACGCGGACGCTTCCAGTGGGGTGTCAGCGTATTGATTTTCCAACAAACGCACGCCGCTGCGGTGGATTGGGAGGGTGGCTTGGAGGACTGTCCCCTGCCGTCCGCGCCGCCCCGAACAGGCCGTCCCGGCCATGGCATTGCGGCGGCGGTTGCTCACCGTGCGTCCCTTGAAGGTGCTCCCGCGCGCCCCTTTCCGGGCTTCGTGCGCAGGGGTCTCGACAAGTCCACCGATTTTTGCGAGTTTTCGCGGTTCGTGGCGCGCGACAGCGCCACAGAGGAGCGACACCATGGCCAGCAAGTTGACGCATGATGATTTGAAATTGATCGCCACCACGATCCGCGGCCTGGCGATGGACGGCGTGCAAAAGGCGAAATCCGGGCACCCGGGCATGCCCATGGGGATGGCCGACGTGGCCACGGTCCTCTGGATGCACCACCTCAAGGATTGCCCCTCCCGCGTCGACTGGCTC
>JAQCIA010000192.1 GCA_027620105.1 Verrucomicrobiota bacterium
CCCGCCACAATCGCCGGCGGCTCGTCCAGCAGCCGCGCAAATGCCAGCGCGGTCACACTCTTGCCGCATCCACTCTCGCCGACCAGCGCCACCGTCCCCCCCTCCGGGATGGATAGGCTGACCCCATCAACCGCGCGCAGGGGCATCGCGCGCGAACCAAACCAAACCTGCAAATTCTCCACGGTCAAAAGCATGTGAGCCACTATTCGCCAGCCTCTCGGGCAAGTCAAGGAACCGGGCACACCACCGCCACGATCCCGCTACACGCGCACCACGAACCCCAGGAACTCGCCCGTCGCCGGCGCATACCCCTCGCTAACGCCGCGCACTTGCGCATGGGGCGGACCACGCCGACACCAGGCAAGATACGCCTGTACCTGATCAGGTAATCCCTCCGCCACCGTTTCCACCGACCCATCCGGCAGATTGCGCACCCATCCCGTTATCCCCAGGCGCCGCGCCTCCGTGCAGGCACTCACGCGGAAGAAGACGCCCTGCACACGCCCGTCCACCCGGAAGCACCCGCGCACAGCATCCCTCAGATCAGGCCTGGCCGTCATGCCGTTCCTCGGCTGCAGGCACCATGGGGACGAACCGCACGGCAAGATCCTGTTCTTCCGTGATGCAAGCGCCGCGCTTGCGCAGCACCACCAGGCGTTGCTGGCCTTCGCCCACCGGCACAATCATCCGCCCGCCATCACACAACTGAACCGCCAGTGCCGCAGGCAAAATCGGCGGTGCGCAACTCACGATGATCACCGCGAACGGCGCCTCCTCCGGCCACCCGCGGTAGCCATCGCCCACACGCACACACACGGAATCATATCCCGTCGCCGCCAAAACCCCGCGCGCATGTTCCGCCAATGCGGAAATGCGTTCAATCGTGAAAACCCGCGCGCCGAGCTCGTGCAGCAGTGCGGCCTGATACCCTGACCCCGTACCAATCTCCAGAACCTTCTCACTTGGCTGAACCCGCAACCGCTCAAGCATGTAGGCCACCACAAAAGGCTGCGACATCGTCTGATCAAATCCGATCTGGCAGGGATGATCACCATAGGGGTCAACCTTGCCACGATGTGCCGCCGGAATGAATGGATCCCGAGGCACGGCCGCCATGGCCGCCAGCACACGTGCATCGCAAATGCCATGTTTGGCCATGTGTGCAACCATCGCCGCCCGCGCGTGTGCGCGCGCGGCATCCCCGTCGCCTGCGCCATCCGCTTGCATGCCGATCATCGCGTCGGCACCACCAGCACGCGCCTGGGATCAAGCAGGCGTCCATGGGCAAAATGAACCCCTTCCGCGGCCAGCAGCGCCAACTTCTTGCGAACGCGGGCACCGTCCTTCGCGCCCTGGTAGCCGCCGATGGAGAGGTCGGACGCAATCACGCGATGACAGGGAACCCGCGGCGCATGGGGATTCATGCGCAAGGCCTGCCCCACCGCACGGCAGGATCCGCACGCCACCATGCGCGCCAATCCGGCATAAGTCACCACGGCCCCGCGCGGCACAGCCCTCAAAGCCGCATAGACGCGCTTCTGAAAATCCGTCATGTCATCACCACAGGAAACCTATTCCCCTTCCCTATTCGCGCTCCCTGTACAATACTCCAATCACCGCGCGAGCGGTACCACGTATGAACAGCGACATCCTCAAAGCAGGCGCCGCGCACGTGCGCAAGGGCCTCCCACAGGCGCGCCCGCGCTGGGCCATTATTCTCGGCTCCGGCTGGGGCGTCGTGGCCGAAGCCTTCAAGGCGTCTGCCACAATCCCCTACGCGGAGATCCCCGGTTACGGTGAAACCCAGGTGGCCGGGCACGCCGGCCGTCTGATCCTCGCCCAACATCAAGGCACGGACTTGCTCATCTTTCAAGGCCGCCGTCACTGGTACGAAGGTGCCGGGTGGGAACCCGTTGCCATGCCCATCGCCATCGCACGTAGCCTGGGCATATCAACCATCGTCCTGACCAATGCTGCGGGTGGCATTCGTTCCGATCTGCACCCCGGCGACATCATGGTCATCGATGATCACATCAATGCCCTCGGTGCCAGCCCGCTGATTGGTCCGCACGATCCCTTCTGGGGTCCCCGATTCCCCGATATGAGCACAGTCTACCGGCGCCCCCTGCGCCAGCTCCTTGATCGCGCCGCGCGCCAGCTGGACCACCCCGTCGCCCATGGAGTCTACCTGGCGTCGTCCGGCCCGGCCTATGAAACGCCCGCCGAAATCCGCGCCTTCGAACGCCTCGGTGCCGACGCCGTGGGGATGTCAACCGTCCCCGAAGCCATACTCGCCAATGCCGCGGGCATGCAGGTCGTCGGCCTTTCCTGCATCACGAACTTTGCCGCTGGCGTCATGGATACGCCGCTGTCTCATAGCGAAGTCATTGAAGAAACGCAGCGCGCCCAGGCCCCCATGCGCCGCCTCATCACCACCTTCTTCGATTTGCTGGCCGAGTCCGCCGAACCGTGATGCCCAAGCCTTTCGCAGTCCCCAAGAGCCGCCTCGCACCGGCACATGCACGAACACCATGAAACCACGCCCACCACATATCACCGACCTCGCCTGTCCAACTGATGCGCCGCTGGCAATCCTGGCGCGCAAAGCCGTGCACCGCTTGCAGAGCAACGGCTGCGTCGCCTACTGGGCCGGCGGTTGCGTCCGTGACCTGTTGCTCGGACGTAGCCCCAAAGACTTCGACATCGCCACGGATGCGCCGCCCGACCGCGTCCTCGCCATCTTTCCCGGATCCGTGGCCGTCGGAAAATCATTCGGTGTTGTGCGCGTGCCGTTCGAGGACGCATGGTTTGAAGTTGCCACGTTTCGTCAGGACCATGCCTACCGGGATGGACGCCACCCGGAGTCCGTGACGTTCACAGATGCGCGCAAAGATGCGACCCGTCGCGACTTCACAATCAATGCCCTCTTCTGCGATCCAATCCGCGAAACCTGCATCGACTACGTTCAGGGTCGCGCCGATCTGCGCGAGCGCATCATTCGCGCTGTCGGTGACACCGGCACCCGCTTCGATGAAGACCATCTGCGGTTACTGCGCGCCGTGCGCTTTGCGCACACGCTCGGCTTCGCCATCGAATCCGAAACCGAAGCTGCCATCCGCCATGCCGCACCGCTGGTGGCACGCGTCACCCCCGAACGCATCCGCGATGAGCTGTCCCGTATTTTTGTGGAGTCATTACGCCCCGGCGCTGCATTGGAAACGCTGGATGATTTGGGACTGCTTGCCCCCATCCTGCCGGAGGTCGTCGCCCTCAAAGGTCAGGCGCAGCCACCCGAGTTTCACCCCGAAGGGGATGTCTTCACCCACACCGTCATCATGCTCAATCTGATGGACCCGCCCACCGCACACCTCGCCTTCGCCATCCTGCTGCACGACATCGGCAAGCCCCCCACGGCCACCACGGACGCAAATGGCCGCATTCGCTTCAATGGACACGATGCCGTGGGCGCCGACATGGCCACCGACATCCTGCGTCGGCTGCGCTTCTCCAACGATGACATCGACGCCATCGGCCGAGATAGATGCCGACGGTAGCAGTTCATGAATGTGCCGAAGATGAAGCGGTCCACCCTGCGCAAATTCGTGGGGCGACTGCATTTTCCACTGGAGCTCGAACTGCACCGCATCGATTGCACATCGAGCCACGGCAAGCTGGACATGCATGCGCACGTCCTGGAATTTCAAAAGGAACTGGCCGCCGAACCTGCCCTGCCACCGCCGCTCCTCACAGGGCGCGACGTCATGGGATCCGGTGTTTCGGAAGGCCCCGATGTCGGCACATGGATCAAACGCGCCTATGAACTGCAACTCGAGGGCCAACTGGCCACCCGCGAGGCTGCCCTGGAATGGCTCCGCCAGGAAATTGCCAAGTCAACATAGGTGCGGAAATTGGAAACGCGCAAAGGCGCAGGCAGGCTTCGTTACGCGATCTTCTTTTCGTCACGCTCGATCTGCTCCGGTGCCGCACGCAGCTGCTGCACCATCTGCTTGGTGACGCGAATGGATCCCGGCCAGCCCAGCCTGGGCCCTTCAAACATTACATCCAGCATGAGCCGTTCCACCATGGCCCGCAATCCGCGTGCGCCCGTGCCGCGCTTTCGCGCCATGCGCGCCAGTTCTTGCAGCGCCGTATCTGTGAAGCTCAACGTCAGGTTCTCCATGGCCAGCAGCTTCTGATACTGCTTCACCATGCAGTTCTCCGGCTCCACCAGAATGCGCACCAGTTCCTCTTCCGTCAGATCCGCCAGTATGGCCACCACCGGCAACCGCCCCACGAATTCCGGAATCAGCCCGTAATGCACCATGTCTTCGGGCTCGACGGGAAGTTCACAGCCAGTCGCAACCGCGTCCGCGAGTGACTCTTCACCGAAGCCGAGCTTCTGGTGCCCGCGGCGCCGCTTCACGATCTGATCCAGGCCCACGAAGGCCCCGCCACAGATGAACAGGATGTGCTCTGTGTTGATCTTCAGATACTCCTGCTGCGGGTGCTTGCGTCCCCCCTGCGGCGGCACACGCGCGACCGTGCCTTCGAGGATCTTTAAGAGCGCCTGTTGCACGCCCTCGCCGGACACATCCCGCGTGATCGAAACGTTTTCGGTCTTGCGCGCGATCTTGTCGATCTCGTCGACGTACACAATGCCCATCTCCGCGCGGCTGATATCCCCTTCCGCGTTCTGGATCAGGCTCAGCAGAATGTTCTCCACATCTTCACCCACATAGCCCGCTTCGGTGAGTGTGGTCGCATCGGAAATCGTGAACGGCACGTCCAGCAACCGCGCCAGCGTC
>JAQCIA010000193.1 GCA_027620105.1 Verrucomicrobiota bacterium
GGTGCGCCGCGCTCGCAAAACGCCAGGTGGCAGCCTGCCAGGCATGCGTATAGGCCGCATTGCCGGCCACCGCCTGGCCCTCGGTGAAGTAGGCCACCACATCCGTGCCCTTCACGGCCAAGCCACCCAACAGCGATTTATTCACAGGGGCGGCAACTGCACCCACCGTGACAGCGGCCCATAGCGCCACCACACTGATCATGCGCATGCATCCACGCATCGTCATCTCCTCGTACGTTCGCAACCGCTTGGCGCGGCGCGATCCTACTCCACTTCCGGTGCCCGCCGAAACTGCCAAAAGATCCGCCAGAGTTCCGCGACCGATGTCGGCGCAATCCCGCGCGCGCGGTTCTGCTCGCCAATCTCAAATGCCAGGCGCCACTGCTGCCTCAGCACGCGCCACGCGTATCGCAGCGAGTTGGCCGGATCGTAAATGTGCGTCGCCTCGGAGCTGACGCCGTTCAGTTCGACGATCTTGAAATTTATTCCCTGGCGCATGTCTTCCACTGACGGCGTGCGGATGTCGTACCGACCAAAATGAAACCCGTCGTATCCCAGGCTGATACGATCAATGGCGGCGGCAAATTCTGCCGTCACCACCGCTTGCCCATTGAGAAAAATCGCACCGCGGCAGTGCGTGCCCAACTCCACCAGTTGCACCTGTTCCCCGTCCGGGATCACCGACTGCGCCCGCGCCCGCTGCTTGTGCAAATAGAAGGGCGCCATGCAGACGGCCCGTTTGTCGCTCAGGATCAACTGCTCGAGCGTCCGGCGCCCATCCCCCCTCACCACCGGCATACGTTTTTCCGTGACCGAGATGATGCGCCCGTGCGTCTCGCTGGGACGGCGCACATAAAAGACACCAAACTCATGCCCCGGTACGTATTCCTGCAGCAACGTCCGCTGCGGTGCGGATGCCAGATACGCCTCGGCTTCCGCGTCCGTGCGAATGACCGCGACCCCCTGCCCACGTTGCCCCTGATCCGGTTTCAACACCACGGGATAATTCAGTGCCAGGTCGCGGCGCGCCGCATGGTAACGCGCCAGGCGCTGCGCAGGCACAGGATCCGGATCAATAACCGCCGTGCGCGCCACCAACGCATCCGCATGGCGCAACCCATGCAGAATGGCCGACTTGGATTCGCCCACCAGCCCCCCTCCCGGCATGGACGGATTGGCCGCTGTAAAGAGCGTCACCGATCGATGCTTGAGCATCAGCCAGCCAATGTACAGCAGCACGGGCGGATAAAAGGCCCACATCGGCCAGAACTCCCAACGCCACAGTTTCTTCATGCGTCCCGCCAGCAGGCGACGCCCCCGAAACGAGGCCAGCGGGATGATCAGGCGCACGACAAACCAGAGTCCCAGCGCCAGCCCCACCGCCATCCACCGCGCCACCTGCCCGTACACGTGCAGCATTTCAATCACACGCCCGCCCACCAGCATGGCAACCGCCACCAGTGCCGGCGTCCACAACAAGCCCGCCAGGGCGAAATAGAGCGCCACCTTGCGCCATGGCAGGCGCAACACACCGGCGCCCACGTATACCGGCAGCCGACTGCCGGGCACGAAACGGCTGATGAGAATCACAATAGGACCACGGCGATTGAACCAGTCTTCGCTGGCCAGAATCTTCTCGGGCGACAGGACGCGTCGCAGAAGACGTACCCGCTGCAGACGGTCGCCAAGGTACCGCCCACCCAGATAAAGCAGGATGTCGCCAATGTAGATGCCCGCGAGGCTGGCCACCGTGGCGGGCCAGTAGCCGATGCGGCCGTGCGCCACGAGCAGCCCCGCCGTGATGCAGGTGAGATCCTCACTGACAAGCGTACCGAGCACGAACCCCAGCGTCAGGAGCCAGGGCGACATGCCGGACTCAGCGGCCAGCACCATGCCCTGGATGGCATCGGGATTCACGACGCCCGCCCTTTCAGGAGCGCGAGCGTCACGCTGACGTCCGGCGTGTCCGCACAGGGCGGGCCGGCGTGGTAGCGAAACTCCGCGACATCCGGCGATACGCGCACCCGGCTGTAACTAACCGTGCGCGCATCCGGTCGGTGCATGCACACCGCGTACGCGCCACGCTCCGGCTGATGGCTGCCATGGTAGGCATCCAGCATGCCCTCCGTTGTTCCTGCATCCGCCCGCATCCGTGCATAAAGCACGCGCCGGCTGGCAAGCACATCGACGGTCGCGAACGACGAACTCGAGAGCGGCTGGCTCGGTTCCGCGTCCTGCGTCAGGCGGTCACCGTCCCAAGCCCAGGCGTAAACCTTCGCATCCGGTGCCAGCGCAACAATCGTGAAAGGCGAAAACTCAGTCAGGTCGGCGCGGCGCAGGCGGGACCCCACTTCCGCGAGGCGATGCGACGTGATCAAATCGCGCACCAGGAGCCCGCGGCTGCGGCGGGGGGCAAAGCCCGGCGGCGGATCGGGATAGAGGTTCAGGGTGCCCAGCGTCAACCCGAAGGCATTGACGGCCAGCCACGTTCCCCCACGCGAATCGTCGCGGGGCGCGACATACTGGACACCATCGCGACGCAGCACGGCCGGTGGCGTGGCGAGCCGGCGCGTACGCTTCTCATCGCGATTGAAGAACACGCTGTACGTGGCCGCGTCGCGCCACCATGTTACCGTACACATGATGGGCGGTCCTGCAGATGGCGCCGCGTGGACGGCGCAACGCCGAAGCCCGCGGGCGTGGACACGTCATGATGCTGCAGCAAGAAGGCAATCAGGGCATGGTGATGCACATCGTGCATCACCAAACACTCCAACTCGCGCTTCACCGTCGACCGACACCAGCGCTTGGCATCGTTCAGGCCGCAGGCACTCTGAATGTCAACCACGGTGTCGGCCAGGGATGCGGGGATTCCCGCCAGCGCCGGGATCAAGCCTTCCAGAATGTCGAGCGCGTACGCGCGATCCTGCTCGATCCGTACCTCGCGCGGCCGGTTCTCGTAATCAATGCGCCGATCGGCCAGCCCGTCGAGGAGGAGGAGATAGTGATCGTGGATGTGCCGCACGTGCGCGCCGACACTGCCTTGCAGGGAAGCCGGCCCCGCCGCGCCGTATACCGCATCACTGAGCGTGCGCGCCACCGCAATCAATTGCCGCAACAACACCATGTTGTCCGCGGCCAATGCAGGCGGCGTGGGGGATTCACTCATGCTGGGCGGAGAGTAACAAGGAATCCGGCAAACGCGCAAGGGCATGCGAATTCGCGGCCGTGCCGGGCTTGCCCGGCATGCCCCCCTTTGCTACGTTGCGCAGCATGTCGAGCGTGATATCGCGCGAATTTATCCGAAAGATCCCGAAGACGGATGTGCACCTGCACCTGGACGGATCCCTGCGCCTGCCCACGCTCATCGAGCTCGCCCGGACCGGCAACGTCTCCCTGCCATCCACCACGGAAGCCGGACTCAAAGAACTCGTCTTCAAACCCCAGTACAAAAATCTGCCCGACTACCTTGCGGGCTTTCGCTACACCTGCGCCGTGCTGCAAACCGCCGAGAATCTGGAACGCGTCGCGTATGAACTCGCCGAGGATAACCTCGCCGAAGGCGTGCGCTACATCGAGGTGCGCTTCGCACCCCAGCTGCACATCAACGCCAACCTGGATGCCAAAGAAGCCTTGCGCGCCGTTTGCCGTGGTCTCGCCCGCGCCAAACGCGATCACAACGGTCGCCCCGAGGTGTCGCGCGGCGATGATCTGCCATTCGAGTTTGGCGTGATCGCCTGCCCCTTGCGCTCATTTAATGAACATTTCGGCCCCTATTATGCCCAACTCCTGCGCGTGCTGCCCCATGCTCCGCGCAAGGACGTTTTTGCCGTGGCGTCGCTGGAAATGGTGCGCACAGCCGTCGACCTTCGCGACGAGGAAGCGTTGCCCATCGTCGCGTTTGACCTGGCCGGCGAGGAGGCCGGCTATCCCGCTGCCGCACACCATGCGGCCTATCAATTCGCGCACGAGAACTTCCTGAAAAAAACGGTGCACGCCGGCGAAGCCTACGGACCGGAATCCATCTTTCAGGCCATCACCGTTTGCCACACCAACCGCATCGGCCACGGCACCTGGCTCTTCGCGGCCTCCATGCTCCAGGATAAATCCGTCAAGAATCCGGAACGGTATTGCGAACAACTGGCCGAGTACATCGCCAGCACGCGCATCACCCTCGAAGTCTGCCTGACCAGCAATCTGCAAACCACACCGGCGATCAAGGCGGTGGCGAACCACCCCCTGCGCAACATGATCGAGCACAGTCTGTCCATTTCAATCTGCACGGACAACCGGCTCGTCTCCGACACCACCGTGTGCCGCGAACTGGAATTGGTGGTCGAACATCTGCCCATCACGCGACGCCAGTTCCGCAACCTGGTCATCGCGGGCTTCAAGGGCAGTTTTTACCCGGGCAGCTACAGCCAGAAACGCGCCTATGTGCGCCAGGTGATCAATCGCTACGACAAGCTTGAAGCGGAACTGCTCAGCAACCGCTGAGTGCCGGCAAGCTTCCCGCGTGCCGCTCCCGCTGGCGTCCCCGGCGCCTGCGGACACGGCGGAACCGGCAAATGCCAGCCTCACCGCCAAACGGAATGCGCTCGCGGAAAAACGGAAACATGCCGAGAGCTCTCCTTAGCGCTTTTCCGCCAGAATGTGATACGCCAGCGGCGCGCAAATCAACGGGGCGACAGTTTCAAGCACGAGGCTCGCCGTGAAAGCCAGCCCCGGCTGCCAGCGCGGTGGGTCCTGAAAATAGATGTCCTTGCGATCCGCCGCCGGCGCGCGGCGACGCACCACTT
>JAQCIA010000194.1 GCA_027620105.1 Verrucomicrobiota bacterium
GTTGATGGGAGGAAGGCTACGATCAAAACCGCCGTATTGCAACACTATTAGGGAATCGTTCTACTAGTGCATTCAGCGGGAATTTCCCTGACAATATTGCACACAGTCTTCGACCCTCCCCGATGCCTTGGAAAAGGAACGCAGACGGTATAGGGCAGCCGGTATAGGGATTGAACAGCGCCGAGAATCACGGCATGCTCTGACGCATCATGGTTGGGCGCGCACCCTTCGCCCTGGCAGCCATCTGCGGCCTGCGACGTGAATCGAGGAACATGGTATGCAGTTCATTGACCTGAAGACGCAATACAGGAAGTACCAAGCCGCCATTGACGACCGCATGCGCCGCGTCCTCGATCACGGGCAATTCGTGATGGGTCCCGAGATTGCGGAAATCGAAAACGCCCTCGCCACCTATGTCGGCGTCAAACACGCCATCACCGTCGCCAGCGGCACCGACAGCCTCGAGATCGCCCTGCGCGCCTTTGGCATCGGCCCGGGTGACGAAGTCATCACCGTCCCCTTCACCTGGATCAGCACGGCAGAAGCCATCTCACTGGTCGGTGCCACGCCCGTGTTCGTGGACATCGAACCGGATACGTTTAACATCGATGTCGATCAGCTTGCGGCCGCCATCACGCCGCGCACCCGGGCCATCATGCCGGTGAGCCTCTTTGGCCAGATGCCGGACTATGACCGCATCAATGCCATCGCCGCCGAGCACCACCTCCCCGTGATTGAAGACGCGGCCCAGAGTCTAGGCGCCACACAGCACGGGAAGCAGAGCGGCGGCGTGACCACCATCGGCAGCACCAGCTTCTTCCCCGCCAAACCGCTCGGCTGCTATGGCGACGGCGGCGCGCTCTTCACGTCCGACGA
The DNA here is from genome assembly GCA_027620105.1 of Verrucomicrobiota bacterium. GTDB lineage: Bacteria > Verrucomicrobiota > Kiritimatiellia > UBA8416 > JAIOPI01 > JAIOPI01. Next base: position 877 of record JAQCIA010000194.1, read on the forward strand.
TACCCTCGCAGAAACCTGCCGCGTGATCCGCAATCATGGCGGCGAGAAACGGCACCACCACACGCTTGTGGGCATGAACGGTCGGTTTGACACACTGCAAGCCGCCGTGCTGCTGGCCAAACTCCCCCACTTCGCCGAAGAGTCCGCCGCTCGCAATCGGATCGGTGCACGTTATTCGGAACTGCTGAACGGCGTCTGCGTGACGCCCACCGTCGCCCCCGACAACACCCACGTCTACGCCCAATACACCATCCGCGTCCCCAACCGCGATCAGCTCGGTGAGCGGCTGAAAGCTAAGGGCATTCCCTCGGCCGTCTACTATCCCAAGTGTCTGCATGAGCAGCCAGTCTATGCGCACCTGAATCTCGCGCGCGGGACCTTCCCGCAATCGGAATGCGCGGCAGCAGAAGTCATCAGCCTGCCGATGCATCCCTTTCTGGAAGAGAAGGATCTGATAAACATCACGTCCAACGTGAAGCAGGCCCTGCACGCGCCGTGACCGCCAGCACCACACCCGCTCTCGCCCTCATCGGCGCCGGGTACTGGGGCAAGAGCCTCGCCCGCAATTTCCGCAACCTCGGCGTGATCCACACCATCGGCAACCCCGAAGCCGCCCTCGCGCCCTTTAGTCCCTTCTGACCCTGATTCCCGACGCTTTTCGCCTTGGCTTGCATATTGACTAGTGAAAGGCATTTCGCTTTGATTGCGCCTCTATTAGAGACAGTAGTACCCCCCCCCAGCTGGAGTTCACGGTGACTTCACCAACAACCACCCCCACAGTCACACAGGCAACCCCCAACCAGAACAACCGCATCGACGTCCCGAAACCCCTGACCCAGGCCCAGATCGACTTCTTCGTCGAACAGGGTTACCTGATTGTGCCCAATCTCGTCAGCGCTGCGGAAATTGAGGAGCTCAAGGAGGACACCGTTCGCATCTCGCGCGGTGAATATCCCTCTGAGCGTCTGAAGCCACTGCCCAAGGACATGCCGCCCGATGAAGTCCTGCGCAGCATCCTCTGCATCCATCAGCCCCACTTCATCAGCCCCGTCATGCAGAGGTACGTCCAGCACCCCGGCATGTGCGGCGTGTTGTCGCAAATCGTGGGTGCCCATCTTCCCGGTTGGGACGGCTCCGTGAAGTGCATGCAGTCCATGCTCTTCGTCAAACCGCCGAACTTTCAGGGTCAGGCCTGGCACCAGGATGAGGGGTACATCCCCACCCGCGACCGTTCTCTCTGCGGTGGCTGGATTGCGCTGGACGACGCCACGGTCGAGAACGGTTGCCTCTATGTGCTCCCCGGCTCACATCGCAGCGGTTACATGTTCCCGCAAAAGCCCCACGACAATCCCGATGAATTCGATTTCGGCGGGGAGTCTTTCGGGTTTGACGATTCGAAAGAAGTCCCAGTCGTCGTCAAGGCGGGTACCGTCGTGTTTTTCAACGGCTACCTGCTGCACCGCTCGCGCAAGAATCGCAGCCAGGTTTACCGCCGCGTGCTGGTGAATCACTACATGAACGCCTGGTCGCTCCTCCCCTGGCATTACCAGGAAGGCGTAGGCATGGGCATGCTGGACATGCGCCGCATCGTGCCCGTGGCCGGCGTTGACCCCTACGCCTGGAAAGGCTACCCCAACGACAAACAGGATGTATTTTTACGCACCTGCAAAGCCAACGATGCCGCCGTCGCCGCAAGCGCGGGAATTGACAAAAAGTAAGCCTGATGCCGACTATACCGGAAAAGAGCGCAACCGCATGAGCCGCATCTTTACCCCCGAGGACATTACCCACTTTCATACCAAGGGCTATTACATCGCCCGCAGCCTCTTCGATGCGGAAGAAATGCGTCTGCTGATCGAAGTCGCCAAGGCGGATCGCGACTTTGACAAGGCGCCGCAGCTGCACAAGGACTCCAGTGGCATGGCCAGCAAACTGCGGCTGAAGAATTTTTGCGAGGACGACATCTATAGCGCCTTTGTCTGCGCCAAGCGCATCGTGGACAACATGGAACTGCTGATCGGTGATGAGGTCTATCATTGGCACCACAAGATGATGCTCAAGGAACCGCGCATCGGTGGCGCCTGGGAATGGCATCAGGACTACGGCTACTGGTACATGAACCACTGCCTCTATCCCGATATAGCCAGCTGCGCCATCGCCGTGGACCGCGCCGGCAAGGACAACGGCTGCATGCAGCTGATCAGCGGCTCACACCTTTGCGGGCGCATCCATCATGGCATGACGGGCGAACAGGTCGGCGCCGACATGGAGCGCGTGGAAGCCCTGCTGAAGGAGCGCGAACTTGTCTATGCTGAGATGAATCCCGGCGACGCCCTCTTTTTCCACAGCAACACCCTTCACCGGTCCGACCAGAACCGCTCGGAGTTTCCGCGCTGGACGCTCATCGGTTGCTACAACGCGAAACGCAACAATCCCTACAAGCAACCCAGCGGTCACCCGTCCTACCACAAGCTCAACAAGATTGAGGATGACCAGGTGAAACCCCTTGCACAGAAGTATTGGAAGGCCGCCATTGCCACCGCCAAACCCTGACGCCCCTAATCATTTCCGTCATCCGCTCCCGCCCCCGGGAGAGAGAATGGTTGAGGGCCCACCCATAAAACTCCTCATTACCGGCGCCGCCGGCAAAATCGGCACGCGACTTTGCACCGCGCTGGCCGAAGCCGGCCACACCGTCTCAGCCACCGACATCCTGCCGGCACCGTCATCCCCCATCCCAATCACCACCTGCGACATGCTGGATCGCGCCGCCGTGGCCCAGTGCGTCGCCGGACACGATGCCGTCCTCCACCTCGCCGGTCACTCAAAACCAAACGGCGAACCTGACCCCGTCCGCCTGCATCTCGAGAACATCGCCATGACCGCCCACGTGATCGAGGCCGTCATCGGCGCCGGCGTGCCGAAGCTGATCTTTGCCAGTTCGATCCACGCCATCATCGGCGCCCTGTACACAAGCGGAAACCTCGCCCTCGCCCCACCCGCATTGCCGCTGGATGGCGACACCGCGCCGCGCCCCCGCAGCCTCTATGGGCTCAGCAAACAGGTCGGCGAGGAAATGTTGCGTCAAGCCGCTGACCAGCACACGCTGGAAGCTGTGGCCTTGCGCCTGCCCTACTGCGTGGAATCCGTGGCCTGGGCGCGTGAACGCTTGCGCCTGGATCCCACCGAGCCGCTCCGCGATGGCCTGGTGGCAGCCCTGACCTATCGCGAGCTGGCCAGTCTCGTGGATGCCATCCTCCGGACCCCCCTACCCGGCTACCGCTGCTACTTCCCGTCACACCACCGCAATGCGCTGGACGCGCCACTGTCGGCGCTGCTGCCCTACCTTGCCCACCTGCCCCACAAACAAGCCGCCCCGCTTCAGTTCCTCGTCGACACCTCGCGCATCACCCGCGAGACGGGTTGGTCGCCGGAGCGCTGAGGATCCCCTCTTCCAGCCACGCATACTTCCCGTCCAGCACATCGCGCGCGAGCCGATAGCGCCGTCGGTCGTTGTTGTTGCACCCCGTGCGGAACGACTCTTCGATCCGCAGTCGCGCATCGCGACAGAAAAGATCCGCCAGCGCCAGCACATCCGCCGTTGGCGTTTTCCCGCCCACCAGCATGGCTTGCGCATGTGAGCAAGTGGCCGCAATCGCAAAAAGCTCCGTTCCAATATCCACCAGTCGCCCCAACAGCATCTGTTCGCGCTCCAGCTTCGGCCCGTGCTTGATCATCGCGTGGAACAGCGTCCGCGCCAGCCGTCGGCTCGTGCGTGCCGCGTACTTGGCATGTCCCCGCAGCGTACCGTGCATGTCACCCACCGGCAGCAGGCAATCGGCGATGCCGCCCATCCACTGCTTGGGATACCACCCGGCGTAGAACGCCGCCG
>JAQCIA010000195.1 GCA_027620105.1 Verrucomicrobiota bacterium
TGACCCGGGGTGCGTCGCACAAGCACGCCGGCCAGCAACACGCCCAGCGCGAGCCATCCCGCGCCGCCCAGGAACAGAATGATTTCTTCCGACGTTTGCGCCGTACGCCAAAGCGCCGCTACATAAGCCAGCACGATCGGCACCAGAAACAGCACCCGGTAGATCTGGTGGCGCGCCCAGAGATACTGCGCGATGAACATCACCATCGCGTGCGGGAGCATGGCCCACACATAGCTGCGGGTCAGCGCGTCGAATATGGGATCATCCACCCCGTACATCAGCCGCATAGGCAGATTGGGCATAATCGAGAGCGCCACGGCGCCGGTGAGCGTGATGCCGAAAGCGGCGGCGAGTGGCACGAGCAGCACGCGCAGGCGCGCGGAATTCACGGCCCGCGGAAACATGGCGATGGCAATGGGCTGGGCAATGAACAGCACCGTGCGCGACAGCATGGCGACCTTGCCGTAGGTGCCGAACTCATCGGGTGGCAGAAGTCGCTTTGAAAGAATCATGTCCGCACTGATCAGCAGGAACACGGCGGCCTGCCCGCCCAAGACTGGCCAGAGGTAGCGGTAAACGGGGCGCGTGTCGAAATCCGGCAGAATTGACGTGCCCGCCATGAGTTGGCGGAACGGCCAATAGCCCACCAACAATCCGGCGAGGATGCTCACCGTGACGCCCAGTAGCGCGCTGGGGACACTGTTGTGGGTAAGGACGGCGACACTGCAGAACAGGAGGCGAAAGACGCCGAGGCTCAGGGCGGCCACGGCGAACCACCGGAACCACATGGCGCCTTGCAGCGTGCCAAAGACCAGCGGCAGGAACAGACTGATCACTGCAGCGACGCCCACGATGGCCAGACTGGTCACGGATCCCACGTGCAGCAGGTCCGCCATGCTGGGACACAACACGAACCAACCGATGAGCCCCACACCGCCGCACCAGGCCAGGCGGCGCGCCGCCCTGTGGACCACCGTGACCCAGAGGGATATCAGATTGCCGTGCGCGAATTCAGCGACGTAGCGCGAGACGGCCACTTGCACCGCGTTGGCGGGCACGCCGAGCACCGTGAGCAGCGCCATCACCTGCAGGAAGGCGGCATAGTCGACCGCCCTCATCCAGCGCCCGAGCAAGGGGTGCACGAGCAGAAACAGAAAGCCGGAGAAGGCGGCGGCGTTTACCAGGATCGCACTGTCCTGCGCCAGCCGGAACGTGTCTTTGCTCAGTTTGGGAAAGCGCATGGGGCACTCGGGAACGGATCGTGCCCGCGCACTCAGGCACGCGCAAATCGTGCGCGCAGCAGATCGACGATCATATGAAAGTAGATCGAATGGACCGCCTCGGCCTGGCACATGTCCTTCAAGGGAACGTGGACGCGAATATCCGCCATGGGCAGCAGCTTACCGCCGTCGAACCCGGTGAAGGCAATCACGGTGAGCCCGACTTCCTTGGCATAGGCGACCGCCCGCAGAATGCTGGGACTGTTGCCAGAGCCGCTGATCGCCACCAGCAACTCCCCGCGCTGCGCGAAGGGACGCAATTGTTGTTCAAAAACGCGGTCATACCCCATGTCATTTCCGACCGCGGTGAGATAGGCCAGATTGTCCGTGAGGCTCAGCACGCGGAACCGCCGCCCCTTTTCGAGATCGGGCATGGCACCTTTGGACAGGTCCTGGGCGAAATGGGTGGCGTTGGAGGCGCTGCCGCCGTTGCCAATCACGTACACGCCGCGCCCCTCCCGGTAGGCCGACTCCAGACAGTCCATGCAAGCATCGACAGCGGCCGGGTCCACCGAGCGGGCGGCTTGATGTACCTGATCAAGATACACATTCTTCGGATCACTCATTGCGCCTCCAAGCGATTCACTTTCGTGGATACATTCGCGCGTGCCGCCCACTCTGCTTTGGCTGATGCCAGCCGTTCCAAGGTGCCGATATCGCGATAGAAACCGGGAATCGCATAGCCGTACATGCGCCCGACAAGTTTGGGCAGGACGTCGAAACCGAAATCAGTGTAGGGCTTCCGCGGAATCAGGTCAAACAACGATGGCCCGGCGAGATAGAGTCCAGCGTTGGCTAGATTGCTGCGCGGTTGCGCCGGCTTTTCGACGAAGGCGGTAACGCGCGCATCGCCATCGAGTTCCGCAATGCCGCATTGTGATGGCTCGGGCGAGGGAAAGAGCCCAAGGCTGAAGGGGCTGCGCTTGGCCGCGTGAAACTGGACGAACTGCGCAAGGTTCATGTCGGTCAAATTATCCGCGTATGCAATCAGGAATTGCGCTTCGCCAGCAACGAATTTTTGATTCGCCGCCACGGTGCCCGCGCTTCCGAGCAGGACAGGCTCATGAAACAGTGTGATGTGCAGCGCGGCGTCCTTCCACCCGTCCACAAAGTCGCGCACCGGGTCCGGCAGGTGGTGCGTATTCAACAGCACCTCGTGAATGCCGTGGCGTGCCAGCAGGCGGAACCAGATGCCCAGCAACGGTTCTCCGCCCACCGGGACCAGGCACTTCGGGATGTGGTCGGTGAGCGGACGCAAGCGTGACCCGATCCCGGCACCGAGCAAGAAGGCCTTCATGCCTGGATGGGCCCCACGATCCGCTCGGCGGCGCTCATGGCGCCTCCGCCGGGGCTAGCGTCACGCGATGCACCAGCAGCGGGCTCTGTTTTTCGGACCAGCGCGGATCGTGGAGCAGCACGCGATTGCGCCCAGGATTGAGCGCTACGGGTCCCAGGCTGGCACGAACAGGGCGGCCGGCGGGAAAGGTGATCGCGGCCCCGGCAGGCGCTTGAATTGTTTTGTCGGCGCCCGCGGCGACGGCGTCCAGATGAATCACCACATTCGTTACAGCCTCACTCAAATTCATCAGGATCAGCGTGGCCTCGTCCCGCAGCATGCGCCAGTCGCGTAAGTCCTGTGTCTTCACGTAGTCCCAGCCCTCGCCAAACGTGAACAGGCTTTGGCGACCTTCCGCGCGCGCTTTGGCAATCAGGTCTTCCGTCGTGTTGTAGTAAATGCGGCGCGGAATGTCGTCGATGGAATACTGGTGCCCGATCGCGCGGTAGGCCAGACCGAGTTTGTTCAGCGCCGTAAAGTACGGATCCTGAAAGCGCTGGTGACGGGCGAAAAACTCGTGCGGCCACTCCCACACACCCAGGCGTTCCCAAAACATCTTGGCCTCATAGAATGCCGCGTCCGGGTTACGCTCCAGAAAATCGCGGGCGGTATCGTGCCAGCCAATCTGCTGAAAGCGCTCGAGCGGTTCGTTTGGCACGGTGCTCATGAAAACCACATTCGTGGACGGGTTGACGATGAACTCGTTGTAGGCATCGAAATAGCGATCCGTCAGCACCGGGGCGCGGGGCCCCAGATTCGCATCGGCCCAGGCGACGGTCTGGGGATAAGGAAAGGGAATACCCTGAATGCGCGTTGCGAGTGTGGCGGGCCCTAGCAGCGGCCCGGCCAACAGGAACAACCAGGCGGCGAGGACGATGCCGCGCAGGGCGGGCGACAGGCGTTGGCGCAACCAGACTGATTGAAACGGCAGTAGGATGCCGGCGGTCAGCAGCAGTTGATAGACAAGGATCAGCGGCGCCAGCATGCGCGCCTCAAAGGGATTGCGCGTGTAATAGCGCGCCACCATGGTCGCGAGAAATCCCAGGACCAGCAGCAGGAGCGCGATCCACATGGCGGGTTCACGTCGCCTCCGCCGGAACGCGACACAGGAACAAAGCAAGACGAGCGCCAAGAGCGTGGCGCGCAGAGGTGTGGCGCCCCAGGCAAAATTGGTGAGGAAGCGCAGGCCCTCCGGGTCCAACAGCCTGATGCCACTCTGGTAGCTCGCATGTCCGTATTCCACGCTCGATCGCGAGAGAAAATTCGCGATCACCAGCCAGCCGATATGCCCACCCGCGAGCAGCGCCAGTGCGACCAGAATGCCAATCGGGATCAGGCCGCGCCATCCCGTGCGCCGCGCCCGCCAGGCCAGGGGTCCCAGCGCGGCCACGAGGACCAGCGCCGCGCTGGGCCAGGCGGCGATGCTTGAATGAATTTGCAACACTACCGAGAGAAACAGGACGGCGTAGGCCCATAGTCCGAGGTTGCGTCCCGTGCGATACGCTTCCAGGGATGCCAGCGCCACGAGGAACCCCAGACCGAATCCCGTGATGCTGAGCACATAGGGGTAGGCCTCCATGGAACATTGAATATGCACGGGATGCACGGCCAGCAGCGCGGCCGCCACGAGACCACCCGCCGGTCCGTGCATGCGCCGCCCGACCAGAAACATGACCGGGATGCACAGCAGTCCAATCAACGTTCCCGGAAGCCGAATGGCAAACGGTGTGGGCTCCAGATGAAACAGTTCCTGAAACGCTTTGATGGTCGCGGGCATGAACTTGAGCATCGGATGCTCCACCTCGCCGCGCAGGATGCCCCAGGATGAGACCCCGCTCTTGCAAAATCGCCACATCTCCAGTTCGTCACCCGGGAGCCCGCGGTCGCCGAGGTGGGCGATGCGCAGCCAGGCGGCGATGGCGGTAATCAGAATCACGGCGCCCCAGAGAACCCAGGCGCACCGCTGTGCGACCGGGGCTGGCGATGTGGTGGCGTTGGACATGTTCAAATGAACGCTGAGCGTAAACGCAGGGGCGAGCGCCTGTCAAAGCAATCCCCAAGGAACGCACGTGACCGGGTGTGATTTTGGTTAGTTGAAGTGTAGGTGGCACCGGGCGCTCGCGAAACATCATTTTTCGTTTG
>JAQCIA010000196.1 GCA_027620105.1 Verrucomicrobiota bacterium
GTGGAAAAAAGACCTGTTCCGGGTGCACAGTAGGCAAGCCCATCGGCATCGCCAACGGACAACCGGTCGCTCACCAGACCACGCGCAGGCGTGGATAGCGGGGCAGGGTGGTGTCGCGCGAGATCAGCGTGCCGCCGCGCTCCAAGCATTCCGCAACCAGAATCCGATCGAAGGGATCGTTGTGAATGTCCGGCAGCGCGACGGCGCGTTCGGCGACACGACGCTCCAAGGGCAACTCGACCAGTCCGTGGTGCCGGATGGCGCGACTAATGAACTCGCCCGGCGGCAACGGGAGTTCCAAACGCCCGCGCTTGACCAGCAGCGCGATCTCCCAGGCCGAGACCACTGAAATATGCAGCGTTGCGGGGTGTTGCTTCAGGATGCGCCCGGCGGCTTTCGAAAGCTGCCCCGGGGCCGACGCGAGCCATACGACGACGTGCGTGTCGAGCAGGATCACCGCTGGTCCTCCGGCCAGTCCGCGGGGGACAAGGGTGCGCAGGGGTCGCCGTGGAAACAGGCGCCGGCCAAGGCGGGGTCGGGAATCAGGGGGCCATGCTTATGGCCGCGATGGGGCGTCAGGTCGGCGACCGGCTTCCCATGGCGACAAATCACAATGCGCGTCCCCGATCGTTCCACCGTTGCGATGAGGCTGGAAAAGCGCGCCTTGGCGTCGTAGATGTTCACACGGGTTCCCATTGCCATGCATGAAATCAGATCAGATCAACTTAGTCAAGTCTAAAGAAACGGGTTCGTTCTCGAAGATCCAGCGGTAGTATTCCTGGCCCTGCAGATCGCGCGCGGCGGCTTCGTCCACGCATGGGGAATTGCGGGTTTTCGATAGCCGATTGGCGATTGGCGAAGGGAGGCAGAAGACCGCGTTCCGCCTTCGCCGAGGCTACGGCGGGCAAGCCGAAGGCCGCGGTCCACCTCGGACTCATCCCAGGCCGAATTCCTTGGCGTTGACGGGTGCGGAGAGCAGCACGGTGCTGGACGAAAGCTTCTCCTTCAGGCCGACGATTTCGTCCATGGGCGTGGCGAGGGGCAGGGCCACCTGGCCGCCGCGGTTGGCCGACTGGCACATGCCGAGCATGATCGCGCAGCCCTTGTAGGCGCTGTCGAAGTTGCACGGGTGGACCTTCTTGTCGTCGTCCAGCCAGTCGGCCATTTCCTGAATGTAGGGAGGCATGTCGGCATCGTAGTTCATCACGCCGTCACCGGAGATGGCACCGTCCTTGGTCACTGCGCGCCAGCCGCCGTTGGTCAGGACTTCGGCGTACCCATCGGTTCCCTGTGCGCCCATGCGGCACTTGCCCCACCACTTGGCGCGCTGGCCTGGTCCACGGCGCCATCGGGCACGCGGAGATTGGCATTGGGTTTGTGCAGCTTCATGGCGGGCTCCGTTGATTAACGGCGTATGGCCGGCAGACTCGCGGCGGCCACGGCCTGGCCGATGCGGCGGCTCTTTTCGTCGGGCACGTGCAGTTGCACACGGCTGGCAACATCGGGAAACTGCGCCGCCAGCGTGCGCCGGGCTTTTTCAAAGAGGACTTCGCCGCCCTGTCCCGAGGTGACGCGACCGAGCAGGAGCAGGTGCTCGAAGTCGTAATAGTCGGCGTAGTGCGCGATGGTGAAGCCGAGATAGGAGCCGATCGTGTCAAAGATGGCGCGGGCGGCAACATCGCCGCTGTCGGCGCGCTGCTGAATGTGCTTGAGCCGCTCCGGCACAGGCATGTCCTTTGGCAGGTCAATGCCGGCCACGGGCGCGAGGCGGCTGACGGCCTGCTGCGAAAAATACGACGCACCCACGCCGCGATCGCCAGACCACTCATCGGCGGGGGCGTTGGGGTTGAAGTCCACGGGCGCGAAGGCCAGTTCGTGTAGGTCGCCGGTGATGCGTCCCTGCGGGGTTAGGTAGCCGGCGGCTTCGCTCGATCCCATGGCGATGCCCAGGATGGCGGATGTGTTCAGCGACATCGCACCGGCGAGGGCCGTGACATCACCGTCGTTCGCCACTTCCAGCGGTACGCCAAATTCCTTCTGGATGTCGAGAAAGAGCGGAGTGACGGTGTTCGTGAAGGCCTCGGTCGTCACGCTGCGGAACAGCGATGCGATCTTGATGCGGTTGCCGACAATCACGCCGGCGGAACTGCCACCGATGGCATCCACCCGCGGCAGATGCGATGCGGCGAGCTTCAGGCCTTCGAGGATGTGGCGGCGGTGATAGGCGGGGTCGGCCTGGGCGACGGGGTCCCAGGGAAGCTCGATGCTGAAAACGGGGGTGCCGTCCTGCACGGCCGCGAGTTTGTAGTCGCTGGCGCCGAGGTCGAAACCGATGCGGCAACCATCGAGGTGTCCGCCGCGCGCGGAGGCGGCGTTCCGTGCGTCGGGCAGTGGGGCGCCGGGCGGCACGATGCGCACGGACGTGGGGCGCTCATAAACGCGCTGCATGAAGCCGCAGTCAAAGGCGCGTGCACCCTCGGGCGTGTAGATGCGCTGAATGGTTTCGCAAAGTGGTGCGGGGCCCTGGATGTGGATTTGCCAGCCACCACGGGACCAGAGCAGGAACTTGATGTGGCGTTCGACGTAGCGCAGCGTGTCCGCGTCGGTCAGGTGTCCCGGCGGCAGGACGTCGAGATCGTGGCGGCAGATGCAGCCGTCGTCGCGTTCGAGGGCGATGCCGACGTGCAGGGATTTGCCGCTGGCGTGCACGGCTTTGCGATAGCGACGGTTAGCCAGCGCGGCGGGGACGAAGGCCGGATCGAGGGGTGGGGGTGCAGGAGATTTGACGTCGAGTAACGAAGCAACACGCAGCACGGGGCAAGTCTCCTTCACGAGGGAAGGCGAACCGTACCCCGCGCCGAAGTTGTCTGTCAATGGGATCGCGGAGCGGAGGTCGGTCGGCAGCCTCCTACATCCTACAGAATGCGGATGTCCACGTCGCCGCGCGCATGCGAGAGGGTCGTGGGTGCCGGTTCGGTGGTTTCCATGGTCCTGTAGGTCGGTAGGTAGCGGTAATAGACTTGCAGCATGAGCGCGCAAAGGGCGGTGTTGTACACGTAGGATTGGCTGCATTCCGAAGGCGCGGCAGGTTTCCAGTAGCCGATGTCCATGGGCTTGCCCGTTCGGTCCATGATGGCATTCGCAACGATGCTTTGATTGCGGACCAGCTCCGGCGAGAATTGTTTGTTCCATGCTTCCCATGTGGCGCCGCCGGCGTGAAACATGGCCTGGGTGACGTAGTACCAATGGTAAATGGGGTTGCCTTGGGCTGCGCCGCTGCCGTCCTGCGACGCGCCCCACGGCGCATCCCATGTGCAGGTTGCGCGCTGCAGCCACCGCAACCCTTCCTGCGCCTCCGGCGATTTACCCGCGCCGAGCAGCTGCAGACACAAGACACCGGCACCGGTGATTTCCCACGGACCGTTGACGTCGCGTATTCGTGAATAGCCGAATGCGGATGCGCCATCGCGCCCCGGTTGGCGCTGGCGCTTGGTCCCCGCGACGGATGCTTGCAGGGCCTCCGAAAGTCCATCGATCTCAAGCCCGGCCATGCTGGCCGCTTTGAGGGCCTGCATGCACCAAGCCGCGTAGGACAGGTCGTTACGATCAGCCGCAGGTTGCATGTCGGCCTTCGGCGGAACGCAATTGTAGTCCCACAGCCCCCCATAAGGATTCTGGCCCTTGACGATGACCGTGGCGGCCTTTTCCGCCGCCGCCTTGACCATGGGCACGCGCGTCAGGGAAAAGGCTTCGCTCAAGGCGTAGGTGACAATCGGTTGCGTGTAGTCGTGTGTGTCTCGGTCGCGGAAATGCCCATGCTCATCCTGGTTGTCCACCAGCCACCGGATGGCGCGCTCCACGGTGGCGCCAAATTCCTCGGCATCGGGGGTTTCGCCGTGTGCGAGAAAGGCCAGTAGCGCGAGGGCGGTCATGGCGGGCGTTGCGCCATCTTTGGCATCCCCGCCGCCGGCGCTACTCAGCCAGCTGCCGTTTTCTTCCTGGTATTTCTTCAGCCAACGCAACGCGAGATACACGGCGTGCTCCGTGGCCGCCGTGTCGGCGCTCCCGGTGCCATACTCGGCCAGCGCCTGCTCGCGCGCACCGGATGAGCGGTTGCTGAGCGTGCTGCCCGTTCTGAATGCACAGACCAAACGCATCACGCTTTCGATGCCTGGCGAAGGCTGGATAAGCGTCGGCGTGAAAGCCATGGGAACCGACTCCGGGCCCGCTGCGGGGCCGGGGGCTATCGCGAAGGCTGCATCCGGCATGGGGGCGGCATCTGATGGGCTGAAATTCGGCAGCGGTGGTGGCGGGGACGAATCCACCACCGGCGAGGGCTGCTCGATTTCCACGGGGGCATCGAGTGTTGGTTCCGGTTCGCGGGGGGTGATGCGCGTGATGGAGAATGGAGTTGGCGGAATCGTCTCCTGTTTTGGGGCCATGGCGATGGCGGCGGCGAACAGCAGGGGCAGCACGACACCGGCGACGGGTGCCCAGACGCGCACCAACTGGCGCATGGCGAATTTATATGCACCGGAATCTTTGGGCTGCTTCAGGCCCGCGCGGATTCTGATGATATATTCGCGCAAGCTCGTGGCGCCCATGAGTTCCCGAAGTGTGCGCCGCTGGCTAAAGCGGGGCCATGGTTCCCGTGCGTGCGAGGCTGTCGTTTGTTCGTGCATGCCGCCACTCCGTCGTAAGCCGCAACATCACTCGCGGAATCGCACCCGCTGCGTGCGCCGGTCACCG
>JAQCIA010000197.1 GCA_027620105.1 Verrucomicrobiota bacterium
CCCGCCGAGGTCACCGGCCGGGTCTCGGTAGCGCCAGCCGCGCCGCCCGTCCGCGAACGTGCACGCTTCAAAATCGGTGAGCAGGGGCCTGTAGAAGCCCCAGCGCAACAGCTGCCCCTCGAAACCAACCCAGCTGGCCAGCACCCAGGCGGGCTCGCCGTTGCGACCATACTCGGGCACATAGGCGGTGAGTGTATCCCGTGCTGCCAGACGCTGGAGCACCGACAAGGTGCCTGGGTCAGCGGCGATCTGATCCCATTCAACCGCCGGGACGCCGAGTCCCAGCGCGATGCTGCGCACCACGGGATGCGCCGCCAGAACCGGCCAGCGCTCCGCCAGGCGGACATGTTCGCTGACGACCACAGCTTCCGGCGGCACGGCCACGCGCAGCGTCTGCGGTGCGTAGGTGATCCAGGCGATGCGCCAGAAAAAGAACGCGACAAACAGCAGCGTGAGCATGCTAAAAACAAAACGACGTTTCATGGGTGCATGTTCCTGTGTCGAGAGACGCCGGTCCGCCGCGAAGCAGGGGGCGTGCGCGTGATCAGGAAACCTCCAGCGTGCCAATCACATCGCGCACACTGGCGAGGTTGTGCTTCTGCAAATAGGTTTCAATTTCGGAGACCACGCGCAGCGCGGTGCCGGGATCGAGAAAGGTGGCCGTTCCGACCGCCACGGCACTTGCGCCAGCAATCAAGAATTCCAGCGCATCACGTCCGCAGCTGATGCCGCCCATGCCGATGATCGGGATTTTCACGGCGCGCGCTGCCTGCCACACGAGGCGCACGGCAATGGGACGAATCGCCGCGCCGGTCAGCCCGCCCACGCCGTTCGACAGCACGGGGCGCCGGCGTTCCACGTCGATGACCATGGCGGGCACGGAATTGATCAGCGAGATCGCATCGGCGCCGGACTCCTCGGCCACGCGCGCGAATTGCGCAATGGCATGCACGGTGGGTGACAGTTTTGGAATCAAGGGCAGGCGCGTGCGTTTGCGCACGAGGCTGATCACCTGGGCCGCGGTTTTGGGGTCCGTGCCGAATTCCATGCCGCCGGCCTTGAGGTTCGGGCAGGAGATGTTCAGTTCCAGGGCATGGACACCTTCAACGTCATCAAAACGGGCGGCGACCTCGCCGTATTCCTCCATGGTACGGCCCCAGATGTTGACGATCACGGCTGTCTGGTGGCGACGCAGGAAGGGCATGTATTCTGAAATGAATTTTTCCATGCCGGGGTTCTGCAAGCCGATGGCATTGAGCAGGCCAGCCGGCGTTTCCGTGAGGCGGATGGGGGTATTGCCTTCCCAGGGCACGGCAAGGATACCTTTCACCGTAATGCCACCCAGCGCGTTGAGGTCAATCAGGTCGGCATACTCCGGCCCGTAGCCACAGGTGCCGGAGGCCAGCAGGACCGGATTTTTCATCCGGATGCCGGCAATCGTCACGGCCATGTCGGGTGCCTTACTCATCGATCATGATCCTCAGCGCAGAGCGCTTCACGCATGCTCCCATACCAGCTCGCGCGCAGCAAACACGGGGCCTTCGGTGCAGCAGCGCGCCCAGTACTCCTTGCCATCGGGGCCGCGCAACCGTTGCACGCAGGAAAGACAAGCGCCAATGCCACAGCCCATGGGGCGATCGAGCGACAGCCAGGCCTGCCAGCCGTGCTTTTCGGCGCGCAGGGTGAGCGCGCGCATCAGGCCCTCGGGCCCGCAGGCAAAAATCTCGGGTGTCGGCCCAGCCGGGCGCGTGGCGATCCAGCGGTCCAGCGCATCGGTGATCAAGCCGCGCTCGCCCAGCGAACCGTCTTCGGTGGCGACATGGACGTCCCACCCGACGGACGCGAAATCATCCGTGCAGAGGATGTCCGGTGCTGCCCGGGCGCCGATGAAAACCACACCCTTGCGCCGCATACGTTTCGCGAGAAAGCTCAAGGGCGCCACGCCATATCCACCGGCCACACAGACGGGCAGGGTGTCGCGATCCTCGGCGGAGAAGCCGTGCCCCAGCGGGCCGATCAGACTGTAAACATCGCCGCGATGTGCGTGTTCCATCACGTGGGTGCCGCGCCCCACGGGCTTGTACATGACATGCAATTCGTCGCCGTCCGCGCGATAGATGCTGAAGGGCCGACGCAGGGCTTCGCGGCTGAGCTGCGGAATCCGGACATGCACAAACTGTCCTGGCGCCGCCGCCCGGGATATGTTTGGCGCACGAAAAACGATCCGGCGATAGCCGCCGCCGAACGCAACGTGCTCCAGCACCGTGGCCTCTTCAATCAATCGCATAATGGGCGCGAAGTTTGCGCCCTGTGCGCGCCAGGGTCAAGAAAGGAGGCGTGTCCCTTTTCAATGACGGCCGCGCGCTGGTCCGCCCGTTTTTTGAGTTTGCGACCATTCGGCGATGTCCCCATAGTGAATTGCATCCATGCACGAAACGACCATTGCCACGCGGACCGGGTTTCAAGGCAAGCTGCTGCATGTCGAGATACTGGAGATCGCGCTAGCGGATGGCGCGCGCGCCACGCGTGAAATCATCCGGCACCCCGGCGCGGCGGTGGTGCTGGGGCAGTTGGATGACGGACGCTTTGTGCTCGTCCGCCAGTATCGCAAGGCCGTTGAACGTGAAATGCTGGAGGCCGTGGCTGGAACGTTGAACCGCGGCGAAGACCCCGTCATCTGTGCGCACCGCGAGCTGTCGGAGGAAAGCGGCTACCGCGCGCGGGAGTTGATCCCGCTTGGCTCCGTGGTGCCGGCGCCGGGGTATACGGATGAACGCTTGCATCTTTTCTACGCGCGTTTGCATGAGGCGCAGGGCGCGCTGCACACGGATGCGGATGAACATGTGTGCGTGGTCTACCTGACCGCGGAAGAAATCGAGCGCGACATCGCGGCGGGTACGATTGATGATGCCAAGACGCTGGCGGTCTGGCTGCGTTACCGGCTGTGGCAAGCGCAAGCGCGGCGAAACGAGGTTTAGCGTGAACGAAGAGACCACACCACCCTGGAGGGCGAAGCTGACACGCGTCTGGCGCTTTGTCACGGAGGACGTGTGGGATATCGAGCTTAGCGCCCTGTCGGTGCGGCGGCGGTTCGGTGTGAGCGCCCTGCGCGTGGTGCAGTTGGTCTGGAAGGATTTCCGCCGCGACGAATGTCCACTCCACGCATCGGCGCTCACGTTCAGCACGTTGATGTCCATTGTGCCGGTGCTGGCACTTTCGTTGGCGCTCGCCCGCGGGCTGGGTGGTGAGGAGGCCGCCAAGTCCTGGATTCGCAATAGCGTGGCGGATTGGACCAGCGGATTTGCCGTGGTTGAGGCTGATGTTGCCGGGACGCTGCCGACGGTGACCGATGTTTCCGCCGGACTGGCAGGCGCGGACGGTTCCGCCGCAGCGAACGCCGCACCGCGCCCCTCTGATCCCGTCGATCCCGCAGCCCTGGCGCATCAGATCAACCACATGGTTGAAGCGGGTTTCAAAAAAATGGAGAACATCAGTTTTGGCGCCTTGGGCGGGGTGGGACTCGGGCTGCTGGTGTGGATGGTGATTGCCGTGCTGGGACGGGTGGAGGCTTCCTTCAACCGTGTCTGGGGCGTCACATCGGAGCGTCGCCTGTACCGCAAGTTCACGGACTATCTCAGCGTCCTGTTTGTGCTGCCCCTGTTGCTGACGGCCGCGTCCTCGTTGCCGCTGGTGGACTATGCCACGCGCTATCTGGATCCCGTGATGGCGCAGATGGTGCGCGACTTCCTGGGCTCAGGGCTGCTCAAGCATGCCACGGTGTTCTGCATGACCACGCTGGCCTTCACGTTCCTGATCATGTTCATGCCGAACACCACCGTCAGGACGCTGCCCGGGCTGGCGGGGGGGCTGACCGCCTCCGTGTGCTTCCTGATCTGGTTGTGGATCTGCGCGACCCTCCAGGTGGGGGCCGTGAACGCGGGAAAAATATATGGCAGTTTCGCCACACTGCCGATCCTGCTGCTCTGGGTGAACGTGAGTTGGCAGATCGTGTTTCTGGGTACCGAGGTGGCCTTTGCCGTGCAGAACTGTGAT
Source organism: Verrucomicrobiota bacterium (assembly GCA_027620105.1). Taxonomy (GTDB): domain Bacteria; phylum Verrucomicrobiota; class Kiritimatiellia; order UBA8416; family JAIOPI01; genus JAIOPI01. The sequence continues at coordinate 4,054 of JAQCIA010000197.1, forward strand.
ACGTATCGGATGGAGCAGGGGGCCTATCGCGCCAGTGTCCGCTCACGCATGATCGTGGCGCTGTCGGTGGTGGCCGATGCCGCGCGCGCCATGCTGACGACGGGCCAACCCTTTCAGATGGGGATCTACGCGCAGGAGCGTCGCATCCCGGTCCGCCTGTTGCGTGGGACGATGGATGAGCTGGTCAGCGCCGGGATGATGGCCGAGGTGGCCGACGCACCCGGCCGCTATGTTTTGCTGCGCTCACCGGAGACCATCCCTGTGAAGGACGTGCTGCAGTGCATACTGCAATCGGGCGTGAACCCGGGCGGGTTGGGGCTGGGGCGCGTGCCCGACGCCGTGATCGCGGCGATTGATCGCAGCGCCAAGGGGATGGATGGCGCGCTGGATGCCATGAGTGTGCGCGACATGGTGGCAAAACTGTGAAGCCCATGCGGGAACGCGGCGCGCGGGAAGTGATTTGTTGAACATGCCCGCATCATCCCCGCCCAAGCCCGACTTGAAGGCGCTGCTCAATGGCGAACAGTATGCGGCGGCGGCGGCACCGGACGGCCCGATCCTGGTGCTGGCGGCGGCGGGCACAGGCAAGACGCGCACGCTTGTGTTTCGCGTGGCGCACCTGGTGGGGCGTGGCGTATCGCCCGACCGCATCCT
>JAQCIA010000198.1 GCA_027620105.1 Verrucomicrobiota bacterium
GTGGTGGGCATTCACGCGCGCGATTTGATCTGGGGCCTGGGCGCCATTCATTGCCTCACACAGCAGCAGCCGGCGGGGTAGGGTCATTTCGGCGGTTCGAGCGAAATGCGGACACGCAACCCGGGAACACGTGCATAATCCTTGTCGCTGGTGACGAGGATGGTGCCTGCCTTGAGCGCACAGGCCGCGATCAGCAGATCACGAACGGGCAGAGACCGCACCCCCCGACGGTCGAGTTTCCAAGCAATGTGTGTAGCGCTGGCTACGATATCGGTGCTGGCTTCTAAACAGTAACGGCTACGGCTTAGCGAGGAATATCGCAAGCGGTAGCACCTGCGGAGCCGCGAGGTATACGTGACGAAGGGGCTTGCATTTGGGATGTGGCTTCTGTACGTTCTGTACTGACAGAAATGGGTGGGCATGTGAAGACACTGGAAGCAATCGAGGAGCGGTTCGTCCTGCACTGGGGCGAGATGGGGACGCGCTGGGGGATTAATCGCACGGTGGCGCAGGTTCATGCGTTGCTGTACTTGGCGCCGAAGCCGCTGAACGCGGAGGAGATCGTGGCGGCGCTGGGGGTGGCGAGGTCCAATGTGAGCACGAGCCTCAAGGAGTTGCAGGGCTGGGGGATTGTGCGGCTCGTGCATGTGAAGGGCGATAAGCGCGATCACTTTGAGTCGTTGAAGGACGTGTGGGATATGTTCCGGATCGTGCTGGACGAGCGCAAGAAGCGCGAGATCGATCCCACGCTGGCGGTGTTGCGGGAATGTGTGGCGGAAGCCGAGAAGGGCAAGGCGGACACGCACACGGTCGAGCGCCTGCGCAGCATGCGCGACTTTTTTGAGACGACCACGACTTGGTATGGGCAGATGCGCCAATGGCCGGTGCAGGGCTTGCTAAAACTGTTCCGCATGGGCGACAAGGCCAAGCGCGTGCTGGGTCTGACGGAGGCTGACTGATGTTTTGCTGGGGCAACATTTCGGTGATTACAGAAATAACAGATATACGTCATCGCGCGGTGCCATCGATGGTGCGGTCGGGCAGGGGGTAACACGTTCGAAAACATCAGAAAATCGGGAGCGGTCTATGAAAACGGCAGCAATTGTCTATGCATTGTATGCGCTGGTGAGCCTGGCGATGACTGTTTGGGTGGCACGCACGCTGCACAAGAATGGCAGGCTGTTCCTCGTGGATGCCTTCCATGGGGATGAGGCGCGGGCGGATGCGGTGAATCACCTGTTGGCGGTCGGGTTCTACCTGATCAACGCGGGGTTCATCCTGTTGTTTCTGCGCGTCGGTGTTAAGCCTGAGGCGCTGATCGATGGGATCGAATACGTTTCCTCCAAGGTGGGCGTGGTGATGCTGGTGCTGGGTGCCATGCACTTCTTCAACATGTTCAACTTCGACCGCATGCGCAGGAAGGGGCGGTTAACGCCCCCACCGGTGACGTCTGTGGCCCGGGTGAACGCGGCATAGCGCATCGGGAGGTGGATCATGAAACGTGTGGTGCTGGCGGGTGGTAGCGGCTTCCTTGGGCATGTGCTGGCTCGGCACTTCGTCGCGAAGGGCGATGACGTGGTGGTGCTCATCCGGAGACCTTCCGCCGGGCTGGTCGACGCGAGGGGCGTGACTTGGGATGGGCACAGCCTGGGAAATTGGTGGCGGGTACTGGATGGCGCTGACGTGTTGATCAACCTGGCCGGGCGGTCCGTGGACTGCCGGTATCACGCGCGCAACCGGCGCGACATTCTGGACTCGCGCGTGCGCCCGACACGGGTGCTGGGCGAGGCGATCAAGCGGTGTGCGTCGCCGCCGCGGGTCTGGCTGAACGCAAGCACGGCCACGATCTACAAGCACAGCTTCGATCACCCGATGGACGAGATGAGCGGTGTGATCGAAGCGACGCCGGAGGCGAAGGACTTGTTTTCCGTGGAGGTGGCAAAGACTTGGGAGCGCGTTTTTGTGGAAGCCGACATGCCGTGCACGCGCAAGGTGGCGATGCGTATGGCGATGGTGCTGGGGCACGGCGCCAACAGCGTGTATCCCGTGCTGCGGCGGTTGGTACGGACGGGATGGGGCGGGGCGATGGCGGGCGGGAAGCAGTTTGTCTCGTGGATCCACAACGCGGACCTCTGCCGCGCGGTCGACTGGCTGATCGATCACGACGAGCTTGCGGGGCCCGTGAACCTGGCGGCTCCGGCGCCGCTGACAAATGCGGAGATGATGCGCCTGATGCGTGAAGCGCATGGTGCCCTGTTCGGCCTGCCGGCAGCGCGGTGGATGCTGGAGGTCGGCGCGCTTCTGCTAAGGACCGAGACGGAGCTGCTCATCAAGAGCCGGCGCGTCGTGCCGGGGCGGTTGCTCGCGTCGGGGTTTGATTTTCAGTTTGCGACATTTGATGCGGCGGTGGCTGAACTGGCGGGGTCATTCAAATAGCGTGCACGCCATTGGCGCCTGGAAAGGAGACGGAGTATGAGGATCGCGATCACCGGCGGGACGGGGTTTGTGGGGCGGCATATTGCTTCGGCGCTGGCTGCCGCAGGACATGAGGTCGTCTTGATTGCACGGGGGTGTGACAGGACGCGGCCTGAAGTTCGCAGGGCGACGGGCATGCGGTTTGTGGCGATGGGGCTGGATTGCGTGGATGACCTGGCGCAGGCATTCGCGGGCTGCGATGCTGTCGCGCACTGCGCCGGCATCAATCGCGAATTGGCGGCCTACACATATCGTCGAGTCCACATCGAAGGCACGCGCAATGTCGTGGACGCTGCGCGTCGTGCAGGTGTGCGCCGAATCGCCCTGATCAGTTTTCTGCGCGCGCGGCCGAATTGCGGCATGGCGTATCACGAATCCAAGTGGGCGGCCGAGGAGCTCGTGCGCGCTTCGGCATTGGACTATACCATTCTAAAGTGTGGTGTTATTTACGGAAGCGGCGATCACATGCTGGATCATCTCAGCCGTGCATTTCATACGTTTCCCGTGTTTCCGTTTGTGGGGTACAGTGACAAGCCGATCCGTCCGAACGCAATTGAAGATGTGGCGCGAATAGCCTGTGCGGCCCTGGTCGACGGTGCGCTGTCGCGCAGAACGGTCGCGGTCGTTGGGCCGGACGGGCTGACGCTGCGCGGCGTGCTGCGGCAGGTGGCGCGGGTCACGGGACGGCGTCCCTGGATGTTTCCGATGCCGGTCTGGTTCCACTATGTCGTGGGGTGGTGTGTGGAGCGTGTCATGGCGGTTCCCTTGGTGTCGGTGGCGCAGGTGCGGATGCTGGATGAAGGGCTCGCCGAACCGGGTACGCCCTGCGATCCGTTACCGGCGGAACTGGCGCCGCGCATCGCATTTACCGACGCGCAGATTCGAATGGGACTGCCCGAGCCAAAAGGTTTCGGAATGCGAGACTTGCGGTGTTGCCGGCGTCAGGCGGGGGAGACGAGCCCAATTGTGTGAGGAGGTGTCCGCATGAAATTGCTGTGCGAAGAGCTGTTGACTTGGCGGGGGGAGGTGGCGCGGCGGACATTTCTAGGCTGGGTGCTTGTTCTGTTTGCCGTGAAGTACAATCTGGACCGGCTGGTACTGAAGGCGGCATTCGGGCGCGACTGGTCTTTACGATCCTATTTCGAGCAGCCGCTGCCATGGGGTGAAGGATTGACTCCCGCACGGAATGCCGAGGAGTTCGCAGCACTGTTGATCATCTCGCTGCCATTTCTCTGGATGGGCGCCGTGCTGTGCCTCAAGCGTCTGCGCTCTGCGCGGCTCCCGCTTTGGCTGGCTGTATTGTTAATCGTCCCTTTGTTGAAGTGGTTCCTCTTCGTTGCGCTGGCCATCGTTCCGGCGCGGCGGGAAGTCCGGACTGACGGCGTTGAATCAAAGCCTATGCGATGGCTGCCGCAGTCGACGCTGGGAAGCGCCGTGCTGGCGGCAGGCACCAGCATGGTGTTGGCAGTGGTGGCCATCGCGGGCATCGTGTCGGGGTTCGAAAGGTATGGTTGGGCGTTGTTTGTCGGCGTGCCGTTTGCCATGGGTTTTCTCTGCGCGTTGATTCTGGGGAGTTGCCGGCGCCGGCGACTGGTGGAGAGCCTGATGACGGCGCTTCTGGCTATTGGCCTCACGGGTGTGGCCCTGCTGGCGCTGGCGTTCGAAGGGGCCATCTGTCTCGTGATGGCAGCGCCGATTGCCGCCGCCATGGCGGTGGTGGGCGCCGTGGCGGGGCATGCGGTGCAGACCGCGCGCTGGGAGTACCGGACGCCACCGCCGCCGCCGCATCTCTACTGCGTGCCCCTGCTGGCGATTTCGCTCATGGTGGGGTCTGAGCAGTTCAATTCCAAGGCGCCGCCGGAGTTTGCCGTGTCGACCACCGTTGATGTGGACGCGCCACCGGAGCTTGTCTGGCGACATGTGATTGCGTTCCCACGGCTGCCGGAGCCAAAAGAGGCGATCTTCAGGTTCGGCATCGCGTATCCAACCGATGCCACGATTCACGGCCAGGGGGTGGGGGCGGTTCGGTATTGCAACTTTTCCACGGGGCCGTTTGTGGAGCCAATCACGGTATGGGACGCGCCGCGGCTGTTGAAGTTTTCGGTCACCGAGAATCCGGCGCCCATGCAGGAGATGTCGCCTTACGGCGAGATTCAGCCACCGCATTTGCATGGCTTCATGGTGTCGAATGAGGGGCAGTTTCGGCTC
>JAQCIA010000199.1 GCA_027620105.1 Verrucomicrobiota bacterium
TACCTGTTGGGGTAGGTGGAGTCAATTGAATATGCATTTCGCCCATATTCCCCATAGCACAGGACCTTCAGTGGGTCAATCGGGGGCTCCCGCGAAGCTGTGAACAGGTTGTGAACAGGCTGACAAAACCCGACCAGCCACGCCTGCATTTCGGCTGTTGCCGAGGCTGGTGCTTAAGCCGTGGCGCTGCTTGTCGGCCTGCTGTCGACGCTCGCGCTCGGGCGGGGAAAGCCGATCCGGACGCAATGAACATCCGCCGCTGATTCTACGGATGCGACAGCACTATTTCCCAATGCAGAACCGGCTGAAGATGCTGTCGAGCAGTTCGTCGGAATATTCGCGGCCGGTGACTGTCCCCATTGACATAAGCGCGGCGCGCAGGTGCTCGGCGGCGAGTAAATGCCCGTCCACATCGGCGCGCACCAGCACGCCGAGGGCCTGATCCAGTTCCGCCAGCGCCACGTCCAGAACGGCCCGATGGCGCTCGGATATTGTCGCGTGAGGCAAAGGCGATTCGCCCAGCTGCAGCAACGCCGCGAGCGCGGCTTTTACCTGATCCGCCGCCTCGGCCGCCAGCAGGCTCACCACCACCCGAGGCAGCGCCACCGGGATCTGGTCCATTTCCAGACGCAGTCCAAGATCCGCCTTGTTCACCACCACCAGCGCCCGCTCCGGCATCTGGCCCGCCATCCAACTGGCGTCACGCGCCGTCAGTTTCTGTGATCCATCCAGGACGATGACATTCAGATCCGCCGCCTCGATGGCGGACTCGGCGCGGCGAATGCCCTCACGCTCAACGGCACAATCGGCATCGCGCAACCCCGCCGTATCAATGATGCGGATCGGAATGCCGTTCACCACGAATTGCTCTTCAATCGTGTCGCGGGTGGTGCCGGGGATGTCGGTGACGATTGACCGTTCGCGCCCGAGTAGCCGATTCATGAGCGTGGACTTCCCGACATTCGGATTACCAGAAATCACCACGCGGGCGCCCTCGCGCAACAAGTGTCCCTCATCCCATGTGTCCAGAATTCCGGTGATCTGCTTACGCGCCTCACGTAACCGTTCCTCGATTCCGGTCAGGATCGAGTCGGGAAGTTCGTCTTCTGAAAAATCCATCGTTGCCTCGAGATCGGCAACCGACGACAGAATGTCGTCATAACATGTTTCTAATGCTACACTTAACGACCCAGCCAGTTGTTCGAGTGCGCCGCTTGCGGCGCGCTCAGATTGGGCGCGGATCAGGTCGGCAACGGCCTCCGCCTGCACGAGATCGAGACGTCCATTGAGAAATGCGCGCCGGGTGAACTCACCGGGTTCCGCCAGGCGTGCGCCGCGCGCGAGCACGGCGCGTAGGATGCGCCGCACGGAGACCTGGCCGCCGTGTCCCTGGATTTCCACGACATCCTCGCGCGTGTAACTCCGCGGCGCCCGGAAAACCAATAGGATCACCTCATCGATTTTACTATCCGCCGTTCCCTCGCCGCGAATGCCTCCATAGAGCACCCTGCGCGCCGGCGCCGCCGACGGTCGCGGCGTTCCCGCAAAAACATCGTCGGCAATGCGCAGAGCCTCCGGTCCCGAAATCCGGACAATGGCGATCCCCGCCTCGCCTGGCGCCGTGGCAATCGCGGCAATGGTATCGGTGAAATCCTGTGCGTGGTCAGTGGTGTTCATGATGCATCATCGCGCCGCGAAGTATATCGCCGTCGGTCATCGAAGGAAAGGAACAGGCAGCCTGAACCGTCGCTTGACCCGCCGCCCGCCGCAGAGAACAATGCCATTCGCGCAGGGTCCCAGGAGAAACGAGCAACATGGCGAATCTCGAAGCACTCAAAAGCACGGCCGAATTCCGGCACATCGCCGCGAACCGGCGGCATATTTTTCTCTGCTGTGATCAGACGAAGCCGGAGTGCTGCCAGAAGGAAGCCGGACTGGCGTCCTGGGCGTTTCTGAAGAAGCGTCTGGATGAGTTGGGGCTCGTCGACGCGGGCGGTGTCTATCGCACGAAGGCCAACTGCTTGCGCGTCTGCCACGATGGCCCCATCGCCGTGGTGTATCCCGAAGGCACCTGGTACCACTCCTGCACCCCCGACGTGCTGGAACGGATTATCCAGGAACACTTGATTGGCGGAAATCCGGTGCAGGAGTATGTGTTTGCAGTAAAGTCGCTTACGTAGATCCGTCCATGGTGCGATTCTTGAAGACCGGCTTGACGCTGAGGAACTCCACGTCGGGCCCGATGTTGTCCTGCCGCAGCTGCGTGACCCGCGCATTGGTGAGCAATTCTTTGGACAAGGATCCAGGTCTGCGACCCGCCAGACCTTGACGCCGGAAGGATCATAATCCTACTCCGCCGCTTCCATGCGTTCAACGATCAGGCGCTTCCACGCCCGGGTTTTTTCCTGACGGAAAAGCTTGGGCACAACGACGAATCCATCCTGCGCGTATTAGAATTCGCCTCTCTTCGTTAGGATGCCTGCGGTTCTCGGGCTTGCCCGTAGGTCGCGCCCGGACCGTGTTTGCGCTGATAATGCTTTTCGGAAATGTGCGCCGGCATGGGGCCGAGCGCAGGGTCGAGGCGCAGCGCATCCAGCGCCATCGCGGCAACGGCCTCCAACGCCACGGCGTTTTCCAAGGCTTTGCGCGGCGATGGCCCCCAGGTGAAAGGCGCGTGATGCGCCACGAGGACCGCCGGCATCGCGAGCGGATCGAGCCCGCGAAACCGTTCGACGATCACGTTCCCGGTATGGCCTTCGTAGTCTTCTTCAACTTCCTGTGGCGTCAGCGCGCGCGCCAGCGGCACGGTCCCGTGAAAATGATCCGCGTGCGTGGTGCCGAAGCAAGGCAACGCGCGCGCCGCCTGACAGAAGGCCGTCGCCTTGGGGCTGTGCGTGTGCACGATGCCGCGGAGACCAGAAAAATTTCGATAGAGCGTGGCATGCGTGGGCGTGTCCGAGGAGGGCCGCAACTCTCCCTCGACGACCTTGCCATCAAGATCAACGATCACCATCTGCTCAGGTGTCAGCGATGCATAGGGCACACCGCTCGGCTTGATCACGATCAGCTTGCGCTCGGGGTCGTAGCCGCTGACGTTCCCCCAGGTCAGCGTAACCAGCCCTAAGCGCTCCAGATCGCGATTCGCGGCGCAGACGGACTTTCGTAACTCTTTCATTTTTAAATACTTATGTCTGCTATGTTGCGCCACCACGCGCCGCAGGCATGCCCTTGTCTGGCGCATGCGGTAGCACCGGACTTTATGTCGGCGATGGCCGCCATGAAGCCGGCCCTACCCTTCAGACGCGACACTACCGCTGCTGTTCGCGCAGGGCGATGAGTTCTTTCATGACCTCGGCCAGCGATCCCGCTCCCTCGCGCAAACCGAATGCATCGTGGAGTTTCCGGTAAATTCCGTAGAGCTGTCCATAGACTTTGTGATTCTCCGCATTGGGCACAAAGACTTCGTCGCGCGTTCCGCACAGCGCCACCTGGGCCGCGTGCGCGGTCGCAAAACCGCCGGCGTCCGCCCCCGCGGCCACGGCCCCGAACAGTGCCGCACCGAGCGCGCAAGTCTGATCGCTGCGCGCAATTTTCATCGGACGGCCGGTGATGTCCGCATAAATCTGCATCAGCAGTGGATTCCTGGATGCCAGACCGCCGCAATTCACGATTTCCTTCACGGTCACCCCGTACTCCTCGATGCGCCGAATAATTGTCAGCGCACCGAAGGCCGTGGCTTCAATCAACGCGCGATAAATCTCATGCGCCTCGGTATGCAGCGTCTGCCCGATCAGCAGCCCGCTCAGGCGTACATCCACCAGGATCGTGCGGTTGCCATTGTTCCAGTCCAGCGCCATCAGCCCATGCGCGCCGGGTTTCTGGGCGGCCGCGGCCTTTGCCAGGTTCGTGAACTTTTCATCGGCGGTCTGGCCATAGCGTTCCGGTACAAGATGATTCACAAACCAGAGGAAAATGTCACCCACCGCCGACTGCCCGGCTTCGATGCCGTAGAAACCCGACAGCACCGAACCGTCCACGATGCCGCAAACACCCGGAATATCCGCCAATTCCGCCCGGTTGGGACGCACCATCAGGTCGCAGGTGCTGGTGCCGAGAATCTTGACCAGCGTCCCTTCGCGGATACCGGCGCCAACCGCGCCCATGTGCGCATCAAAGGCCCCGGTGGCAATGGCAGTTCCGGGTTTGAGCCCGAGTTTCGCCGCCCATTCCGGGCTCAACCGCCCCGCGCGGTGGTCCGCAGATTCCGCCTTCGCATAGAGCCGGTCGCGCAGTTCGGCCAGTCCCGGATCCAACTCGCGCAGAAATTCCTTATCCGGGAGCCCACCCCAGGCCTCACAAAACATCGCCTTGTGCCCCGCCGCGCAGATGCCGCGCACGAGTGCCTCCGGCCGGGTGTCACCCGCGAGCAGCGCCGTCATGTAATCGCAGTGCTCAACAAAACTATGCGCCGCGGCAAACACTTCTGGCGCTATCCTTTTGCACCGCAAGATTTTGCTCCAGAACCATTCGGATGAATACGTCCCCCCGCATTTCGCCAAATATTGAGGACGCTTCTGCGCCGCCAGGCTTGTGATCTGCGCCG
>JAQCIA010000200.1 GCA_027620105.1 Verrucomicrobiota bacterium
GCGCAGGCGCGTGACGGAAGCGGGCCTGGGCAATGGCGCGAATGATCCGCAGTTGCTCAAGGAGCTGCTCTTCTTTGTGGACCGTTCCGATGTTACGGAAGAGCTTGTGCGTTTGGAGAGTCACTTCGCCCATGCCGAGGAGTTGATGCAGTCCGGCAAGCCGGTCGGGCGTTCACTGGATTTCCTCTGTCAGGAAATGTTTCGTGAAATCAACACGGTCGGCGCCAAATCCAGCGATGCGACGCTGTCCCGGCTGGGCGTGGCATTCAAGGCCCAGCTGGAAGCCGTGCGGGAGCAGGTGCAAAATGTCGAGTGAGTCCGTGAAGACACATGCGGTGGCGACAGACTGTGCGCCGGCGCCCGGGCTGCGCCCGCTTCTGATCGTGGTGGCGGCGCCTTCCGGCGCGGGAAAGACGACCCTGTGTGATCGCTTGCTGGAGGAGTTTCCGCGGGTGACATACTCCGTCTCCTGTACCACACGGCCACCGCGCGGCAAGGAGTGCAATGGCGTTGAATATCACTTTCTGTCGCCGGACGAGTTCGATCGGCGGGTTACGGCGGGCGAGTTTTTGGAGCATGCCCATGTGTATGGGTATCGGTACGGAACACTGCGTCGGACGGTAGCCGAGGCCTTGGCGTCGGGCGACAGCGTCCTGATGGATCTGGACGTGCAGGGGGCCGCGCAATTACGGGCGGCCGTGGCCAAGGCGGAGCCGGGCGATCTGTTGCGCACGGGCTTTGTGGACATCTTTATTGAGCCACCGTCTTTCGAGGCATTGCGCGAACGACTGGCCACTCGGGGCGAAGATGCGGAGGCCAGCGTGGAACGCCGCCTGCAGAATGCGGCGGCGGAAATGAGCCACAGGCATGAATTCCGCCACCACGTGGTCAATGGTGAACTCGAAGTGGCCTACGCCCAGATGCGTGCCATTGTGTTGAAGGAATGGCAGTCTGGTGGTTGATTGGCGGATGTCGGAAGGGAACTTCCCGCGGCGGCGCAGATGGCGCGGAGATTCAAAAAGCGCCCGAGACCGCTGAGCGCGCCGATACGGGGCACCCCAACCTGACTCCGCGCTTGACGGGAACGGCACCAAAATGGTCCGCTGAATTTATGGCAACAGCCCCCTGTATCCTGCTAGGTGTGACAGGTTCCATTGCCGCGTATCGTGCGGCGGAGATTGTACGCCTCATGATGACGCGAGGGTGGGACGTGCATGTGATCCTCACGCGGGGGGCGGCCGAATTCATTACCCCATTGACGTTTCAGACGCTGTCACGCAATCCCGTGGGGGTGGAGATGTTCGCCGGTGATCTCGAGTGGCGCCCGGAGCACATCGCGGCAGCGGACCGTTGTGATGCCATGCTGATCGCCCCCTGTACCGCGAATGTGATGGCCAAGATGGCGCATGGCATTGCGGATGATTTACTGACCTGCACCGTCCTGGCATGCCAGGCGCCAGTGATCATCGCGCCGGCGATGAATGTGCACATGTGGGAGCATCCCGCCACCCAGGATAACCTGACGACGCTGAAAGCCCGCAAGGTACTGGTGGTGGATCCGGACAGCGGTGATCTGGCGTGCGGCTACGAGGGAAAAGGCCGTCTGGCGGCCCCCGAGAACGTGGTGCGGGCGGTCGAGGGTATCTTGAAGGAAAAACGGAGCGGCAAATGAATAAACGCGTGCTGTGGGCACTGATCCTGATTGCCGCAACGATGATTGTATTGTTGTTCAATCGGCAGTCCGCTTCCGTTGACGTGCTGTTCACGGAAATTCACGCCATGGCCGCATTGATTTATCTCTTTTTCATTGGCCTCGGCGTGGCCATCGGTTTGCTGCTGAAGTGAACCCGCTGGATCGACAGGTCGGGCCATTCACAGTCTCCTGTAACGGCGTCCTCCTGCTAAAGCGGCTTGATCTGGCGGAGACATTCGGATCCCGCCTGCGCGGCCTGCTTGGGCGCGACCAACTTCCACAAGACGAGGGGCTATATCTGGCACCTTGTCGCGCGGTACACACGTTCGGCATGCGTTTTGCGCTAGACCTGCTATTTGTGGACCGGCAGTGGCGCGTGCAGCGCGTGGTTCGGCATGTGGGGGCCGGACGGATGGCGTGGGGTGGTTGGCAGGCCCACGGCGTGATTGAAATGACGGCGGGAACGCTTAAAGGCTGAGGCCCGGCTGCTGGGGTGCAACTGGTGGTTCAACCGGCGCAATCTCCGGCAGATCCTTCTGCTGTAACGGCCGCCCCGCCTTGATATCGTGCGCGCGAATGGTCTTGATCACACCGGGATTCACTTCCAGTCGCACGTTGCCGTACACGTCAATCTCCTCAAGCACGCCCTGATCCACGCCCGTTGCCGTGACCACCTCGTAGTCCGGTATGAAACGCCGATTGAGCTTTTCGTGCAGCGTCAGCGTTTCGTCGCGGTTGATCTCGATTGTTTTTTCGATGGAGAAATAGCCTTTGCGCACGAGCTGCAAGGTGTGTTTGCCCTGTACGAGGGGGCGAATGGTGACGGGGTCAGAAACGCGATCTGTGTCATTGCTCCCGACGGCGGTGACGGCCATTTTCTGTCCGTCCACAATGACGGATACACCGGATGGCGCGGTGACGAGTTCGAGGGCCCCCGAATTGCTGTCGAGGCGAAATTCTTCCGTGGCATCCGTCGCGAGCGCCAGCGTGATGGTGCGGCCGACGGTGGCAAACCCAGGCAGTTCGGCACGCAGGCGGTAGGGCCCGGGGGCCAGATTGTCAATTGTCACGGGGGTTCGCCCGCGCAGGGCGTTGTCCAGGTAGATGCGTGCACCTTCCGGTATGGATGTGACATGCACGCGGGCAGGGACCGGGGCAAGGGTGACGGCCAGGACATCCGTCTGCCCGGATGCCACGGTGACCTCCTGCTCATGCGTTCGGTGGCCGCTCAGAGAGATTCGGAGCGTGTGACTACCCGCCGGCAGGCGATCCAGCAGCAAAGGCGTTATGCCGCGCGTGCCGCCATCCAGCACAACCGTGGCACCGGGCGGACTTGAGCGCAAGTCGACCGCGGCCAGGCTGCTTTGCAACTGGATGACGCGCTTCACGGGATTGCGATTCTCGATATTCAGATCGAGTTCCTTGGCGAGGTAGTCGGGGGCCTCGGCCTGCACGCGGTGGCGTCCGAAGTTCAGATCCGACAGCAGGAGCGGCGTGGTGCCACGGTCTGCGCCGTCGATGGTGATGCGCGCTCCCGTTGGGACCGTATCCAGCAGCACCAGCCCGCGCGCGGGCTCCAGTTTGACATCCAGCGCCTGGCGTGTGCCCGCGTTGACCCGCACAGACTTGCGGTGCTCGTCGAAACCAAGCTTTGTGAGAATCACCAGGTGCTCGCCTTCAGCGATGCCGGGAACGTGCATGGGCGTGATGCCGCGGGGCGATCCGTCAATCTCGACGGCCGCACCGGGCGGTTCGGAAGACACATGCAAGACCGTTGGTGCGGGTGGATCGGCCGCAACGGCCAGCCAAGTCGCCCCCAGGGCCAGGAGCAGCAGGGCGGCAAATCGATGACGCTTCATCCGGGTCGTGATCATTGCTGTTTCACGTTGATACGGCTTTCCACTTCCAGCAGCTTCCGCCAGGCCTCTTCATAACGCGGGTCGGCGCGGTCGCCGAGGATGTCACAGAGAATGCGGAGTTGTTCGGCGGCTTCCGTCATGTTCTTGGTTTGCATGGCACGGGTCGCCAGGAAATTCTGGTCGACATAGCGGCGATCCAGTTCCACCCGGTAGGCTTCCAACCCGGCGAGCACATTTGCGTGAAACTCGGGCTTCGGATCGACTGTTTTAAGAAAGAAGTCGGCATCCTTCAGTTGACGAATGGCGGCTGCGAGATTGCCGTGCTGGACATCGCGCTCGTCGTAGAATTTGCGACCGTCGAGGTAGGCCTTGTTGGCCATTTCGATCAGTTTGTCTGGCGGATACTGGACGGCCCACAACCCGAGCTCCAATTGCGCGATATTCTCCAGCTTCTCGCGGACCGCCTTGAATTCGGGAGGTTCCGGGCGATTCATCACGAGGCAATGGGTGACGTGTTTGCCGAGGGTGATCGTGAGCTCCCACTGATTCAAGGATGCGGCCTGAATCCCCTGATAGCGTTCCTGCAGACTCGCAATGCCAGAGCGGTCGATGAAGCGCACGAGGTCGTTCATCAATTCCTCGCGCAGTACGCCTTCCTCGCGGAAATGCGTGCTCTCGGTGTCGTCGACCGTCACGGTTATCTTCGCATCGGGTGCGAGTTTTAACACGTAGCGAAAGATCCGGTTCGTGTCCGCCAGCAGCTTTTCGTAGGTGATCGACAGAGGCGGTGGCGGTGCCGGTGCCGCGGCGGGCGCATCAGCCGATGCGGCAGGGCGGAGGAAGCGTGGTAACCAGGTGGCGACGGCCAGGGTGATGACGACGATCATGATGATGATCAGCGGCTTCCGACCAAGTGGCTGACGGACGGTGGGACGGGTAGCTGGCGCGGCGTGGAGTCCGAGGTCGACCACCGGGGGAGGTGTGGGTGCGGCGAGCGGGGAGGGCTGCGCGTTGGTCGCCGCGTCGACGACTTTAAACACCGTGTCGCC
>JAQCIA010000201.1 GCA_027620105.1 Verrucomicrobiota bacterium
GCGGCGCCATCGCTGTATTCTCGCTGGGCACCACGCCGCAGGCCTACCGCTATCTGCTCGATCTGCTCACCTACAGCAACCGCGGCGATTCACGCCTGGTCACGCGCGGCCGCTGGGACATCCCCAAGGAACTGGAAGGCCTGAGTGAAGAGGTCCGCCATCCGGTGCTGTCCGAAGTTGGCCTTGGAGTGGCGGCGGCAACACCCTGTGAAGTGTATCCGGTTCAGACCATGAACTTGTACCGAGACCGCCCGATCGTGCTCTATGGTCGCTACCCGCGGAATCTGGATCGTGTCGTTTTGCAGGCCACCGGTCAGGCCGCAACCACGCGGTGCGACATGATCTTCGACCTGGACTTGCAGAACGCCCCCGGCGGTGACGGCGAAGACTTGCGTGAAGCCTGGGCGCGCCAGAAGCTCTATCACCTGATGGGCGAGCACGCGCGCACACGCAACCCGGCGTTGATTGTCGAACTCGACGAGACCGCCCGCACCTACCAGGTGCAGGTTCCTTATCGCGACAGCCTGTGAGGAAAACGTGAAGCTTACGGCACTTGAAGTTTTTCACGTGAAACCCCACTGGATGTTCCTCAAGGTCACAACCGACGCGGGCATCACCGGATGGGGTGAACCGGGCGCGGCGGGACAGGCGCGCATGGTCGCAGCCGTAGTCGACGAACTGCGCCCAGCCCTGCTCGGACAGGATCCCGGGCGTATCGAACACCTCTGGCAAACCATGTACCGCGGCTTGCATTACCGTGGCGGGCCGCTCCTGATGGGAGCCATCAGCGGCATCGAACAGGCGCTCTGGGACATCAAAGGCAAGGCGCTGAACGTACCCGTGTACGACTTGCTCGGCGGTTCCTGCCGGAATCGCATTCGCATGATCGCGCCCTGTGGCGGGACCTCCCCCCAGGACGCCGCCTTCCAGGCGAAAGCACTCCGGTTGCGGGGTTATTCAGCCGTGCTCAGTGGCAAGGATGGCCTCACCCACAACCTTGATTCCATGGGGACCGTCGAAAAGTTTGTGGCCCGCGTGGCGGCCGTGCGACAGGAAGTCGGCCCGACGGTGGATGTGGCCGTGGATCTGCACGGTCGGGCCACACTGGCCGTGGCGAAGCGGTTGCTGTCCCTGCTGGAGCCGCACATGCCGCTGTTCGTTTCGGAACCCTGTGCCCCTGAAAATGTGCAGGCGCTGACGCAGTTGACCGCATCGAGCGTGGTGCCGCTTGCCGTTGGTGGACGGCTCTATTCCCGCTGGCACTTTCGCGAAATACTTGAGCGGCAGGCAGCCGCGGTCCTGCAACCCAGCGTCAGCCATGTGGGTGGCATCTTCGAGGCGCGCAAGATCGCGGCCATGGCGGAAGTGAACCAAATCAATATTGCGCCGCATAGCCCGACCGGTCCCATCGCCCTTGCCGCCAGCCTGCAACTTGCCGCCTGCACGCCCAATTTCAGCGTGCAGGAACACACGGGAATGTCCAATAAATGGGATCTGGGGCATGGGTATCTGACCACGCCATTCCTGGTGCACGAAGGCTACATCGACATCCCCAAGGGGCCCGGACTGGGTATCGAAGTCAATGAAGACATGTTGCGCGAGCGCGCATCCACGGGCGAAGCCGAGCCCCCCCGCATGGCGCAGGCCACCGACGGATCCTACACGGAGTAGTGCGCGGCCATGCCAGAAAACACGGGAACCTTTCAGCCGCTCGACCAGGCCGACCGCGCCATGCACGGCCCGCAGGCCTTGCTCGTTTGCGGCCACGCCCCTGACGAAGAAGCCACCCTGTATCAGGCTTGGCTGCATGTGGACATTGCGCAAGTGCCCATTGTCTTCGCCACCGCGCGCGATGCAGACCGCCAACTGGGAGAAATCGTCGCGCACGCCACGCTGCGTGATGGTCAGGCGCAGCTCCCCCTGTCCACGCGCGCCGTGGTTGTCGCGGGTGTCACCCAACGTGTCTTGCACCGCGTGATGCAGGCACATCGCGACTGCGGGATGCCGCCAACGCTATGGGCGGCGCTAACCCCGGTAAATGAGGCCTGGACGCTCCACGCACTCCTGCGGGAACTGAATCGGGAGCGCGAAGCACTGGGCGAAGCAATGCGTCGGGCCTCTGCGGGGGAGATTACGCCCCCCCGCCCATCGCCGAAATGATGCGCTGGCGCGGATCCGCCGCGCGCTGCCGCACAAGTGACTCCATCATCGCCTCATTCACCAGCGTGCGCACACGTTCCAGCACGGACACGTCACCCCACTCAATCAACTCGTGGAGCCATTCTTCGAGATGTTCTTCGATATGATCGGTGTCCTCGATCAAGCGCCACTGGCGACTGGTCCAGTCGAAATACATGCGCTCGATATTGTAGGCGTAGGGCTTCTCGAGACCATTCAGCAGCGTCGTCAGCACACTGGGGCAGCATCCTGCCGCGGAGAGGCGCCCCAAAAAGCGCAACTCGGCCTCCTGGCTGCGCGTCAGAACAGTTACATTGCGCGGATCGAAACTCAGCAACGCCCTGCGGTGCAGATCCAGCGCGGTCATCCAGTTCAACCCCACATGCTGACAAAGCGACTGGGGGTTGTGCCCGTTCATGACTTCAAAGGCGAGCGCTGCCTGCGTATGGGCCACATCACCATCAGGTGCGATGCGAGCGCGTCTGACATCATGTTTCATGTATCTCTCCGTTCGCTGCCCCAGGGGCGCTTCACGAATTTCCCTTAACGTGGCGACGCAGCTCTTTAGAAAGGAATTCTAGCCCTCGCGACGCCGCCTAGCCAAGGAATTTGCGCGGCTGATTCCGACCGTTTTTGCGCATATGACAAGAATCCGCGCACCTGCAACTCGACCTCCGGTACGGAATGCGGTAGAAAATCAGGCATGAAGGTGGCTGAATTTCGAGAAAGCGTCCGCTCCGCCGCCGTGCCTCCCGCCGGACTTTCCGAGCCCTTGCAGGCGCTCTGGTACGCCGCCAAGGGGCACTGGGATGAGGCACACACCGTGGCGCAGGGTGCCGAATCCCGCGACGGCAGCTGGATTCACGCTCACCTGCATCGCGAAGAGGGCGATCAGGGCAATGCCGAATACTGGTATGCCCGCGCAGGAAAACCGGTCTCCTCGGACTCCGTAGCCGCCGAACGTGACCTGTTGATTCTGCACTTCCTGGAGGTGCGCAAGGCGTGAATACCAGCCCAGGAATGAACCGCGACCGCCGGGCTGCCTCGATCGGTGATGCACACCAGTCTTGCCGGGCGAAGTCGTGATGCGTGTTGCCTGCTTCGTGTCGCCGCATGGGCTCGGGCACGCGGCGCGCGCCGCGGCCGTGCTGGCCGCGCTGCATGCCCGCCGCCCAGCCCTTGTGACGGACATCTATACGTTGGTGGCGGAATCGTTCTTCGAGGATTCGCGCAGCGGACCCTGCCACTATCATTCACTGCGTACGGACCTGGGCATGGTCCAGAAAACACAGTTTGAAGAAGATGCCGCGGCCACGGCATCCGAGCTTGCCCGCCTGCTGCCTTTCGATACGGGATCGGTACAGGCGCTCGCAGCCACCCTGCGGGCGAATGGCTGCCGCGCCGTGTTGTGCGATATCGCTCCGCTCGGCATCGCCGTGGCCCGCGCGGCGGGGCTGCCTTCCGTCCTCATCGAAAACTTCACATGGGATTGGATCTACGCCACCTACACGGCGGACGAACCACGGCTGGTGCCTTTCGCGGCGCAGATGCGAGCGCTGTTCGACGTGGCGACGCATCACGTGCAGGCTGCTCCGGCTTGCAGTCCGAACGCGAAGGCCGTGCAGGTCGGGGTGATCAGTCGCCGCCCGCGCACGCCGCGCGACCGCGTGCGGCAGCAACTGAATCTCGCCCCCCGCACGCGCATGGTGCTCATCACGAACAACCTGCTCGATGCGGATGGGCCCGGCGCACACCAGCTGCGGGCCTATCCCGACTGCACCTTTGTGCTCGCGGGAGGGACGGCAGCGATGCGACGCGTTGGCAATCTAGTCATGCTGCCTGCCGTCTCCGCGTTCTATCATCCGGATCTCGTGCATGCTGCGGACGTGGTCGTTGGCAAGCTGGGCTACAGCACCCTCGCGGAGTGCTACCAGGCAGGTGTGATCTTCGCGTATCTCACCCGGCCCCGCTTTCCCGAGTCCCCCATCATGGAGACTTTTGCCCGCAGCCACATGCATGGGGCGCGAATCTGCCCTGCCGACCTCGCCAACGGTCGCTGGCTCGATATGCTACCAGCATGGCTGGCGCGCCCCCGACTGGCCCGCCCGACGCCCAATGGCGCCGATGTGCTGGCAGACTGGCTCCTCGCGCATGTCCTGCAGGGATAATCGTTTCAAGACCTGGCCGGTTTTGGCTTTCCCAGAGTTTCTGCGATTCGCGACAAATGCGCATCCGCATCACTTTTTTCCGGAAAACCACCTCGGACACCCCTTTCTGGTGCTGTAAGGACGGATCACGCAGACAAGACCACAGCAGGAGGGAATGGCGCTTACTTAGAGCCTGTCCCATTTGCCCCCATTTCCCCGATTGAAACGGCAGAAAAAGTGACGGCAATGCACATTC
>JAQCIA010000202.1 GCA_027620105.1 Verrucomicrobiota bacterium
ATACCCGTGTTTTAGCCGAAACTTGGGTTAGCCCTGCGAAAGCAGGGCTAGAGTCCCGCTTTGACCTTGTTGATCAACCAGCCAGCGACAGGAATGCGGCAGTAGAGCACATCGCTGGGGGCCCAGGAGTCCTGCTGAATCACGATGCGTCCTTCCGCGTTGAAGCGCATGTGGCTCATCCCCATCACGCGCGACACGCGCTCCGGTGGGTCGCGGCGGAGATTCACTTCCATGAGTCAGCGCAAATAGTACTCACCGTCGCGCGCCACTGTGTCCTCGAACACAAACGTGCAACGCCGCTGCGCCTCCGCACTCCGGATCATGTATGGCGCAATTTCGTCTAGGCCACGCAACTCCTTGAACCCGTCACCCAAATACGCGTCGGGGGCATAGACGTTACGCTCCCTGGCGGTGACGTTGCTGGTGGTGAAATCCGCGAACAGCAAGGGCACGCGGTCCAACGCCGCGCGCTCTTCCGCGCCCCCGGGCACGAGCGCCAACGCCGCGCCGGGACGCGTTGCCGCGTCGGCCACCCGACAGGACTCGGTTGCGCCTGCACGTCCTGCTCTGCATGATGTGTGGTCGCGACAACCGCATCGTCATGTCCTTTCACGATGCCAGCCGCGCCTTTCGCCAGCACGAAGACCACGCCATCGACGAAAAATGCCCGGCGATGCCAACTTGAAGCTTCCCAACGACGCCCACGCCCGCCTGCGCACGTCCATCCGGCACGCGTCGCCACCTGCTTGAGGCGCGGATTTGGCTATCGAATCAACGTGACTCGCCCCCCCACCTGCTTCTACACTCATCGGAGTGGGGTCACTCGGTCGCCTTGGTGGGCGGACCGTTCCCCTGAGGCGTACACGCGCAGTCGCGCGGTCGCCACCGGAAAAACACGACGACGCGCTTGTTTTTCCGTGAAACGTGTAAGGTCCGGGCATCGCCGGCGAATCTTGAGCAATCGCACCCAGCAGTTGCCAGAGTCGCTTTGCAGGACGAAGCCAGGAGCACGAGATGCGCGTCGTGAATAGAGGATGTCATGGCATTATTTGAGCCCAGAGTGGTCGACAAGGCCGACATGGTCGGCGAGGAGACCATTGGATTTCCGGAAGCCTACTCGCTCATCACCATGCACCTGCTGCTGCTGACGATTCCGCTCGTGGGCGTCAGCGCCCCCGCGCTGGTGGTGCTGGTTTTCACCTATTTTCTGCGGGTCTTTGCCCTGACCGGCGGCTATCACCGGTATTTTTCCCATAACAGCTATCGCACCAGCCGTTTCTTCCAGTTTGTGCTGGGATTCCTGGGGGCCTCCGCCGCGCAGCTGGGCCCCTTGTGGTGGGCCTCGCACCATCGGCACCATCACAACCATTCCGACCAGCTCACAGACGTGCACTCACCGCGCCACAAGGGCTTGTTCTACGCGCACCTCGGCTGGCTGATGTGCGGCAAGTATGCCAAAGCCGACCGCGCCCTGATCAAGGACCTCATGGCTTTTCCCGAACTTCGCTGGCTGGATCGCTTTCACTTCGTGGCCCCGCTGACCTTGGCCGCAGTTGTCTATCTCGTGGGCGACATCCTGCGCCGCAACGGCTTCCACACCACCGGCTGGCAGTGCGTGGTTTGGGGCTTCGTGGTCAGCACAGTGATGGGCTACCACGTGACCTTCTCCATCAATTCCGTCACGCATGTGTTTGGCCGCAAACGCTTTAAGACAGACGACGACAGCCGCAACAGCTTTCTGCTCGCGCTGCTCACGATGGGCGAGGGCTGGCACAACAACCATCACCGCTACCCGCTTTCTGCACGCCAGGGATTCTTTTTCTGGGAAGTCGACTGCACCTACTATGTGCTGTTGTTTTTGGAAAAACTGGGCGTGATCTGGGATGTGCGCCGGCCTCCGGCCAAGATCTACGAAGAGGCGCGCTCGGGAATTCAGTGACACCGGGCCGACTGGCGCGGCCAGCGGCAACCCTGCCCGCCCGCCTGTCGACACTCGTGGAGGGGGCATGCCCATCGCGCCCCTCCTGATCACAACGCTCCTCGCCGATCTCGTCCTCATGTTGCTCATCCTTGTTGTGGCCCTGCGCCGCCGTGACATGGGGTGGGTGGATTTCGGGTGGGCCTTGGGCGTTGGCCTGACGAAGTCCTGCTCTGTGTCGGCCTGCTCGATACAGGCTCGCCCTGGCGACGCAGCGCCAGCGCGGCGCTGGCGGTCCTGTGGTCCGCGCGCCTCGCCCAACATCTGCTGATCCAGGGCCTGTGGGCTAACCCGACTTTCGCTACTGGAGCAGCCTTTCGATTGTTTTTGATCGAGGTCCTGCAAATTTGACTCCCAGCGTCTCGCCTGGCAAAAGTCGATCGAGGTCTTCGATGAACACGGCGGGCGCTTGCAGCCTTGTGCGATCTTTCCCGAGGACCGCTGCCCGCCCCTGAGCGATACACCGGCGGTGCAGGTGCGGATGGATCAGTTGCGCCTGTCGCCCCCGCGCATCCGGATGCCCACGCTCATGTAGTGGCGACCTTTGCAGCCCGGTGCCCACTTTTCCAATCACTTACAACTTTCGACTGCCCCAGTAGCGGAAGTCGGGTTAACATGATCCATGCCTTCGGTCATCAGCGCGAGTCCCTGCGGGCGCCAGGGATTACCCACGTTCGCGCCGCGCGATCATCACGGCGAGGATGGCGACGTCGGCGGGGTTGACCCCTGAGATGCGCGAGGCTTGACCGAGGTTCTCGGGACGGACGCGGGTGAGTTTTTCACGCGCCTCGAATCGCAGCGCCTGAATGGCGTTGTAGTCGAGGTCGGTAGGAATTTGAATTTTCTCGGCGTGTTTGGATTTCTCGACCTGGCGGGCTTCGCGTTCGATGTACCCCTGATATTTCTGCAAGATTTCAAGCTGGCGCAAGACTTCACCGTCAAACGTGGCATCGGGCGCTGGCGCGACCGACTTCTGACCATGTCGATTGAATTTGGCCAGCCTCGCAACCTCATCCTGTATTTGCCCCGCGTAGCGCGCGGTCTCCTCCAGGAACTCCGGTTGCGCAATGCCAATTTCCTTTGCTGTGGCCAACATGCGGAAGCGGGCATTGTCCTGGCGCAGGATCAGGCGGCGTTCAGCACGTGAAGTGAACATCCGGTAGGGCTCATCGACGCCTTTGGTCACCAGATCATCAATCAGAACGCCAATGTAGGCATCGTTGCGCGAAAGCGTGATCATGGAATGTCCGAGCGCCTTGCGGGCCGCATTAACCCCGGCCATGAACCCCTGTGCGGCGGCTTCCTCATAACCGGTCGTGCCATTGACCTGGCCAGCGAAAAACAGGTTCTCGACCAGCTTCGTCTCCAGCGAGTGGCAAAGCTGTGTTGGATCGGAGTAGTCGTATTCGATCGCATAGGCCCAAGCCAGGAACTCGGCCCGCTCGAAGCCAGGAATGGAGCGGATCATGGTCTCCTGAACATCCTTGGGAAGGCTGTTGGATGTGCCATTTGGATACATCTTTATGCAATCCCGACCTTCCGGCTCGACGAAAACGTGGTGCGAAGTCTTCTCTGAAAACTTCACGATCTTGTCCTCAATGGACGGACAGTAGCGCACACCGGTGGCCGTGATCGCCCCGCCATACAGCGCACTTCGGCTCAGGTTCTCACGGATGATGTCATGCGTTTTCTGTGTGGTGTGCGTCAAAAAACACGGGATTTGGTGGCTGCCCGGCACCCAGGGCTGGTAGCGCTTGTCTGGTTGTTCCACGTGGAACATTTCCGGGCTGGCGGTCTTTTGTTCCACGTGGAACATGCGGTGGTAGCGCCGCGCCCACCATGAAAAGAATGGCGGCGGCTCTTCGCCCGGTTGTGGCTCCATCTTGGAGTAATCCAGGCTGTCCCTATGTAAGCGCGGCGGCGTCCCGGTTTTGAGGCGTCCCATCCGAAACCCAAGATCCCGGAATGATCCACTCAAGTGCTCGGCGGAGGGTGTGCCGCCGCGTCCACCGGGGGTGCAGTCATTCCCGATATGGATGCGCCCACGGAGGAAGGTTCCCGTGGTGACGACCACGGTCTTGCCCGGAATCTGCGCACCGTCCTCTGTCAAAATGCCGCGGAGCTTGCCACCCTCAATCCAGAGCTGGCCGGCAATACTGGGAACAACTTCCAGGTTCTTGGTACTCTCGATGACGGCCTGCATTCGGGCCGGGTAGGCCTGTTTGTCGCACTGCACCCGGGTGGCCTGTACCGCCGGGCCACGCCTGGTATTGAGCGTGCGGAACTGAATGCCGGTGCAGTCGGTGTTGCGCGCCATCTCGCCACCGAGGGCGTCGATTTCGAAAACCAGGTGGGACTTGGCGATGCCGCCAACCGCGGGGTTACAGGGCATGGTGGCGAACCCGGCTTCGGGAATCGTCACCAGGGCCGTGCGTGCACCCGCACGGGCCGCCGCCAGCGCCGCCTCGCAGCCGGCATGACCAGCCCCAATCACAATCACATCATAGGAATTCACAGGAAATCTCCGACTTATCAATTCGCCCATAAATGCATATTCAATTGACTCCATCACCCCCCACAGGTTGTGGTCT
>JAQCIA010000203.1 GCA_027620105.1 Verrucomicrobiota bacterium
CTGGCCGATCAGTTCAATCGTTTCCAGGAACACTTCGGCATCCTGAAGCGCGGTGGCAAGCCCCCCTCCTGACGCGGCGCTGGGCCGTTTCGCGGGCACTGCGGAACTGACGGCGCTGTGCGATAGCAACCCCACGCGGCTGGAGCTGGCGTTGGCGCAGTCCCGGCGGGATCATGGTGCCGAACGGCGTGGGTACGCGGCGGAAGCCTTTGCGCGCATGCTGGGACTGCGGGCGTTCGGGACAGGCCCTGGTGACCCATGATGGTGCGCAATTCGCCAAAATCTGCGCAAACCGGCAGGCAAATTGCTTGTAATCCCTTGGCCCGCAACAGTATCATCATGATTTGATTTTGAGGAGCGGCCGCAGGGGTGTTGAAGGAGGATTTATGCTGGTGGTGATGCAACTTGGCGCGGCTAAGAAGGAAATTGCCGACGTCGAGAGTGAGATTGTTAGAATGGGGTACACACCGCATCCGATCCGCGGCGTGGAGCGCACGGTGATTGGCGCGATTGGGGACGAGCGTGGCAAGGCGCGCCTGCAGGCGCTCGAAACGCTGCCCGGTGTTGAGCGGGTGATCCCGATCCTGAAACCCTACAAACTGGCGGGCCGCGAACTGCGCAAGGAAAAGACGCACATCGATGCGGGCAACGGCGTGATTTTCGGTGGCAAGCGGATTCCCATCATCGCGGGGCCGTGCAGTGTCGAAGGGCTGGAGCAAATTTGCCTGGCTGGCGAGTTGGTCAAGCGCGGCGGTGCCACCGTTTTGCGCGGTGGGGCCTATAAGCCGCGCACCTCTCCCTATAGTTTTCAGGGACTGGCGGAAGAGGGCTTAAAAATGCTGCGCGAGGCGCAAAAGCGCACGGGGCTGCTGATCGACACGGAAGTCATGAAAGAGGCGGCGGTGGAACTGGTGGCGGAATATGCCGACATCATGCAAATCGGCGCGCGCAACATGCAGAACTATGACTTGCTCAAAGCGGTCGGTCAGACACGCAAGCCGGTGCTGCTCAAACGTGGGCTGGCAAACACGATCAGCGAGTGGTTGATGTCGGCGGAGTACATCATGTCGCAGGGCAACATGCAGGTGATCCTGTGCGAGCGGGGTATCCGCACGTTTGAAACGGCCACCCGCAACACGTTGGATTTGAACGCGATCCCGGTGTTGAAGCGCGAGACGCACTTGCCGGTGGTGGTTGACCCCAGCCATGGCACGGGACACTGGGAGTACGTCGAGGACATGGCGTTGGCGGCAATTGCCGCAGGGGCCGACGGCCTGATCATCGAAGTCCATCCGAATCCGCAGGAAGCCTGGTCGGACGGCGCGCAGTCACTCACTCCGGAGCGCTTCAGCGCATTGGTGGAAAAGGCCCGCAAGGTTGCGGCGGCCGTGGGACGCGAAATTTGATGAGCCAGCCTCCTGAGTCGCGCGACTCGATGCGCGTCGTGCGCCAGCGCGGCGAGCACACGGTCTCGCGTCGCCAGATGGACCCGGATGCGCTGAAGGTGATGTATCGCCTGATGCACAACGGGTTCACGGCCTATCTGGTGGGCGGGGGCGTGCGCGATCTGCTGTTGGGCATGCAGCCGAAGGATTTTGATGTGGCGACGGATGCGCATCCGCGCCAGATTCGACGGCTGTTCCGCAATTCCTTCCTGATTGGCCGGCGTTTTCGTCTGGTGCATGTGCGCTTTGACGACAAGTTCGTTGAAGTGAGCACCTTTCGGCGTCGGCCGGAAGAAGCCGTGCCGGAACCGAACAGCGAGGGGGCCACGGAAGACGGCGCGCCATCGGATCCGGAGAGCCTGTATCAGGAAAGTGACAACACCTTCGGGACACCGGTGGAGGACGCCTGGCGGCGCGATTTCACGATCAACGCGCTTTTTTACGATATCCGGACGTATGCCATCATCGATCATGTCGGGGGGTTGAAGGACCTGGATGAGCGGTTGATTCGGTCGATCGGGAATCCGGATGAGCGTTTCCTGGAGGATCCGGTGCGCATGTTGCGCGCGGTGCGGTTTGCAGCGCGGCTGGATTGTCGCATCGAACCTGAGACGTACGCGGCCATCATCCGGCATCATGAGCAGCTGGCGCTCGCCGCCCCACCCCGGATGCTGGAGGAAATCTACAAGCTGTTTCCATTCGCGAGTGCCGAAACGGCTTTTCACATGCTGCGCCGGACGCGACTGCTGGCCGTCCTCTTTCCGGAGATTGACGCATTTCTGGATCGCGGCGGGCGGGAAACCGAATGGTTCTGGAAGCACCTGGCCGAGTTGGATCGTCAGACACGCACGAACGAAAAGCCGCCCGATGCGTCCATGGTTTTCGCGGTGCTGAATTTCGCGCCATTTCTGGAAGCGCTGCGTCTCGAGCGCCGGCAGGATGATTTCGTTCGCCATGCGGGCATTGCGCGGTCGCTGCTGGAGCCCTGCGCGCTGCGCTACCGGATGCCGAAGCGGGTCTTTTACCGGACGTTGCAACTGCTCGATGCGCAGCGCCGCTTCGAGGGCCCACAGCAACGCTACTCGCGCCGATTCGCGGCGCATGAGGTTTTCGCGGATGCGCTTGTGTTGCGGCGCTCGCAGTTGCTGGTTACGGGAGGCGATGTGTCCACCTTGGCGCCCTGGCTGGCGATGCAGACGGATGTGCGACATGCGGAACCCGCGGATGGGCAGCCTGAGGAACGGCGCGGTCGTCGGCGGGGGCGCGGGCGGCGGCGCGGGCCACGGGATCGCGAGGGCGGAGCAGGGCCCGCGGAGTCATCTGCGGAGAGCATGGGCGACGCGCCGCTGGCATGAAAGCACGCACGCCCCCATCCGATCGAAGCGGAAGTTCCGGTCCAGCGTCGGCGTGTGTCTACGGGCGCCAACCGGTGCAGGAGGCGCTGCGCGCGGGGCGCCGCCGGCTGATCCGCCTGCATGTGCAGGACTCGCTCCGGGAATCTGAGGACCTGCACGGGCTGATTGCGGCGGCGCGCGCGGCCGGTGCCGAGGTGGAGTTTTCAGACCGGCGCCAACTCGACAAGCTCGCGCAAGGGGGCCACCACCAGGGGGTGTTGCTGGAATCGGGAGGGTACCCTTATGCGGAATTGAACGCGCTGATGGCGCGGGCTGAAGGAACACGCGATTCGCTGTGGCTGATTCTCGACCATCTTCAGGATCCGCACAATGTGGGTGCGCTGCTGCGGTCGGCGGATGCCGTTGGCGTGGCCGGCGTGTTGATTCCCGTGGACCGTGCCGTTGACGTGACGGATGCCGTGGTGCGGGCATCGGCCGGGGCGGCGGAACATGTGCCGGTGGCGCGCGTGACGAACCTGGTGCGCGCGATGAAGACGCTGCAGGAGCATGGCGTCTGGATGTATGGTCTGGATGCGGCAGCCGAATCCTCCTTGTACACCAAGGCGGATTACAAGGGCGGGGTCGGGCTGGTCCTGGGCAGCGAAGGCACGGGCCTCGGGCGTCTCGTGCGCGAGACGTGCGATTTTCGGATTCGGATTCCGTTGCATGGCCGTGTGGATTCGCTGAATGTCAGCGTGGCTGGCGCGGTTGCCATGTATGAAGTGTTGCGTCAGCGCACGCTGGCGTGAGCCCCGCCGTTGCGGGTTATGCCGGTGCCGGGGGGCGGGGGCGCTTCAGCATCGCGCAGGCATAGTTGGGTCCGGCGTCAATGGTGCCGAGTTCGAGCAAGAGGACAGACACGAGTTCCCAGCCTTCCGCGCCAAGGGTGTTGAGCTGTTGCATACTGTTTTCTTCAATCCCCCGGCTGGTCTGGCCGCGCGCGAAGTAACCCGGCATTTTTCCGGAGTCGGTCCCCACGCGAATCGTGAGCGATCTGTATTCCCACTGTTGCATCATGTGTATGCCCTCGCTGGTGTTGATCCTAGTGGGAAGGCGCCGGGTGTTCAAGCGGGAAGCAAAATTGAATCTGGGCTCCGTGCGCGTCTGGCGCGGTCGGGACTTGCCATCGATAGAGGTTTTTCGCAACGATGGGCGAAACGGCAGGGAGAATGGGCGTGAGTATGCGTGGGTTGCTGGACAGCGTAGCGGCATTATCAAAAGAGTTTGGCGTCGAGCGGTACGTGCTCGGCGGCGGCGGGAATACGTCCGTGAAGGACGGTGACCAACTATGGGTGAAACCCTCCGGCGGTCTGTTGAAGTCCATGCGTGCGGATGGATTTGTGGGCCTGGATCAGTCCCGTATCGCGGCACTATTTGATGCACCGCTGCCCAGCGAAACGCAGGCACGCGAAGCAGCGGTGCGGGACTGGATGGCCGGGACGGTTATTGCCGGGAGCAAGGGTCGGCCTTCCGTGGAAGCGCCCCTGCACAGCATCCTGCCGGGACGGTATGTGGTGCACACGCACCCGGCGCTGGTGAATGGCATGACCTGCGCGCGCGATGGTGCGGCGGCCTGTGGGCGGCTGTTTCCTGACGCGCTCTGGATTGACTACGTGGATCCAGGTTTCACGTTGTCGGCGTATGTGCGGAAGGAAGTCGCGCGTTTTATGGAGGCTAGGGGGCGCGCACCTTCCGTGATCCTGTTGCAGAATCATGGCATCTTTGTGTGT
>JAQCIA010000204.1 GCA_027620105.1 Verrucomicrobiota bacterium
GTGGTTGGCCACGATCACGGCGGCCCCACCCGCCTCCGCCAGCGCCTTGGCACCAACGATGCGCATCCGGCAACCGCACCGCTCGAGCAGGTGGATGGTCTCAAAGGAACTGCGCGTCCAGCGGGCTTCATCATAGCGCCCGGCCCGCGCGTCCCGCCCCCCCGACCAGACAATGCCCATGATATGCCAATAATACCAGGCATCCAGGCGCCCAAACAGCCGGTCCAGCCCCCTTGGACCGCCCGCCTCCGTCGTGTAAACGCCCGTTTCCCGCAACTGGCGCTGAAATCTGTCCGCGTGGCCCATGTGCCTATGTACCACTGAGGCCGACGTCACACAATAGCGCTGTCTCAACTAATTATACTGTACAGACTTACAACACATGCCGCGGCGTCGTATTCGGCGGGTCGTAGACAGATAGGCAATTTTGTTCCGGCATCAGGCTTGACCATGATCGCCTCCTTTGATTAATTGTTGGGGCTCTGACAACTAGGTTCTTTGAGAACAGAGTGGGCCGTCCCACTCTTTTGTTCATTAAAGGGGGCACGTGATTGGCCGGCCCCCGGGATGCGTCTGCCATGAATAACGAGTTATTGGCGATTTTGAACTACATGGAGAAGGACCGCGGGATCAACCGCGAAGTCCTGCTCGAAGCCGTGGAGTTTGCGCTGCAGTCCGCCGCCCGGAAAAACGACGGCAGCGGTCAGGATTTGCGCATCCACATTGATCGCAAAACCTGCGACATCAAAGCTTTCGCCACGGTGGAAGTTGTGGACGCCAAGCGCGCCGAGACCGGTGAGATCCGCCTTGAAGACGCCCGCCGCATCCGCGCAGATGTCAAAGTCGGCGACATGATCGAAGTGGCGTCGCCGCCCCAGAATTTCGGGCGAATCGCGGCCCAGACAGCCAAACAGGCCATTCTGCAGAAGATCCGGCAGGCCGAACGCGATATCGTGATCGACGAGTACAACGACCGCAAAGGCGAAATCGTCAGCGGCTCCGTGCGCTCGTTCAACCGCAGCGACATCATTGTGGACTTGGGCCGGGCCGAGGCCGTGCTGCCGGCCAAAGAGCGCGTCCCCACCGAGGAGTACCAGGTTGGCGATGCCATTCGCGCCTTTATCCTGGACGTCCAGGACAACTCCGCCGGCCCCGGGATTATCCTCTCGCGCAGCCACCCGAATTTCGTCATCAAGCTGTTTGAGATGGAAGTCACCGAAATCAGAGACGGCGTTGTTGAGATCAAGGGCATTGCGCGCGAACCCGGCTATCGCACCAAGATCGCCGTCGTCTCAAAGGATGACAAGGTCGATCCTGTCGGCGCCTGCGTCGGCATGCGCGGCATGCGCGTGAAGAACATTGTGCGCGAACTCTCCGGCGAAAAGATCGACATCATTCGCTGGAGCGACGACCCGAAAACCTATGTCACGAACGCCCTGTCGCCGGCGAAATTGCTCCGCGTGGATATCGATCCCAACGATCCGGGAATCATTCACGTGGTCGCGGATTCCGAGCAACTGTCGCTGGCCATCGGCAAGCGCGGGCAGAACGTGCGCCTGACGTCAAAGTTGCTGGGCATGAAGGTGGACATCCAGAAGGACGAACGCGAAGCCACCTTCGAGGAGAAAGTCGCCAAGGCCGTGGACAACATGGCGGCGGTCGCGGGCATCGGTCGCGAACAGGCCGAGGCGCTCGTCAAGGCGGGCTTCCTGACGGTTGAAGGCATTTTGGCGGCCGAGGTCGCGGATATCCAGGAAACGACAGGGTTTGATCACGAAACGGCGAAAGCCGTCTATGAGGCTGCTGCCGCCGTTCATGCGGAAGAGCCGCCGACTGCTGAATCATGAGAGTCAACGAACTTGCCAAGCTTCTGGGTGTCGGAAGCAAAGAGTGCCTCGCCGAGTTGCACGCCATCGGTGTGGACGTGAAGTCCCATGCCAGCTCCATCGACGAAGCGACCGCCGCAAAGATGCTCGCCAAGCACGGCAAGTCGCAGGCGCCAGCAGCGAAAAGTAATTCCACCAAGAGCGCCTCACCTGCGGCGCAGCCAGCGGTTGCGGTCGCCCCCGCCAAGGCGGTTACCCCGCCGCCTGCACCCGTGCCGGCTGCACCCAAACCGCCCGCACCGCCCAAGCCCGCCGCTGTGCCATCAAAACCAACGCCTCCCGTGCCAGCGCCCATGCCCGCCGCCGCGCCCAAAGTCAGCCCGGCCGCATCTGCCCCGGCAACACCCGCGGCGTCGGAACGCGTGATCCATATCAAGGGCCCGATCATCGTGCGCGAGCTGGCCGACCTTCTGGGCATGCGCCCCAACGCCGTGATCGCCGAATTGATGAGCATGAACATTCTGGCGTCCATCACCCAGAAAGTGGAAGTGGCCGTGGCGCGCGATGTGGCCGCCAAGCATGGCTTCGTGCTCGATCACGAAAAACAGCGCACCATCGAGCATCGCCCCCTCCCCCCGCCCAAACCCACCGCCGAGCAGGACGCCGAGGACCGCCCCGAGGATATGATCTCCCGCGCACCCGTGGTGACCTTCCTCGGCCACGTCGACCACGGCAAAACATCGCTCATGGATCGCATTCGCAAGGCCTCCGTCGTGGAAGATGAATTCGGTGGCATCACCCAGCACATCGGCGCCTATTCGGTGAGCCTGAATGGCCGCCACATCACGTTCCTGGACACCCCGGGCCACGCCGCCTTCACCGCCATGCGCGCCCGCGGCGCCAACCTCACGGACATCGCGGTGATCGTGATTGCTGGCGATGACGGCATCATGCCGCAGACGAAGGAAGCCATTCAGCACGCCCTCGCCGCGGAAGTCACCATTCTCGTGGCAGTCAACAAGATCGACTTGCCGGCCGCCAACGTGGAGCGCGTAAAGCGCCAGCTGCAAGCCGACGGACTCGCACCCGAAGATTGGGGCGGCACCACCATCGTCTGCCCCGTCAGCGCCCAGACCGGCGAAGGCATCGAGCACCTGCTGGAAATGATCTTGCTCCAGTCGGACCTGCTCGAACTGAAAGCGAACCCCAAACGCCGCGCCAAGGGCTATGTCATCGAAGCCAAGCTGCAACAGGGCATGGGGCCCACCGCGAACCTGCTCGTCACCGCCGGCACACTGAAGGTGGGCGATGTCATCCTGTGCGGACAGCACTGCGGCCGTGTGCGCGCGCTGATCAACGATCACGGAACCAAGGTCAAATCAGCCGAGCCCTCCACCCCCGTACAATGCCTGGGACTGCCCGGTGTACCCGAAGCTGGCGCGGAATTTCGTGTCTATGCCAATGAGCGCCTCGCGCGCACCCTGGCGCAGGAAACTGGCGAGGAGCTGAAACAGAAACACCTTGCCGCGCCCAAAAAGGTTTCGCTGGAAAATCTCTTCAGTCAGCTGGAGGCGGAAAAGAAGATCGAACTGCGCATGGTGGTCAAGGCCGACACGCAGGGCAGCATCGAAGCCATTCAGCACGCGCTGGGCGAGATCCGCAGCGAAAAAATCGCCCTGCGCATCCTGCTCGTCGCCACCGGCAACATCACCGAGAACGACGTCATGCTGGCCAGCGCATCCAAGGGCCTCATCATCGGCTTCTGCGTGGGCAAGGAGCCCGGCGCCGACACCGTCGCACGCCGCGAAGGTGTGGACATCCGTCTCTACAACATCATCTACAAGCTGCTGGATGATGTCCGCGATGCGATGACCGGCATGCTCGCCCCCATTTACAAGGAGAACGTGGTGGGCGTCGCCGAAATTCTCGAAGTGTTTTCCACGGGCAAGACCGGAAAAATCGCCGGTTGCCGAGTCACGCGCGGCACAGCTACCCCCCGCAACAAGGTGCGTGTGCGCCGCGGCACGGAATCCCTGTTCGAGGGCGGCATCGCCTCGCTGAAACATTTCCAGGACAGCGTTTCGGAAGTGCGCGAGTCACAGGAGTGCGGCATTCGCCTGGACCGCTTCACCGATTTTGAAAAAGGCGATATCCTGGAATTCTACGTGATCGAGGAAGTCCAGCAGACCTTGTAGTCGCGGCTCCGCCCGGCCCCACCCGCCGCGTCCACGGCCACACACAGACAAGGAGGTCATTCATGTCCACGCGACGCATGACCCGGGTCAACGAACTGATCCGCCGCGAACTGGGCGAGGCCCTGTTTCGCCTGATGCATGAGAACGCCTTCGATATGGCCGCCGTCACCATCACCCATGTGATCACCAGTCCCAATCTACGCCATGCCCGTGTCCTGGTTTCCATCCGCGACCACGAAAAGGACCGCGGCAGCATGCTCAGCCTGATCCGGCGCCACCGCGTCCAGATGCAGGACCTCATCAATCGCAACCTGGGGCTCAAGTTCACGCCGAAATTGGCTTTTGAATTGGACACGTCGATCGAACGCGGTGACCGCGTGCTGGATCTCCTGTCGCACATGGACGGGGCCGATGACGGGTTTGAACCGCCGCCGGAGACAGACACACCGGCCGGCACGGAACCGTCATCCGACACTGACGACGATCAGGAGCATGCATGAGTTCGGAGACCACCCCCCGCCACGCCCGTCCCGCCC
>JAQCIA010000205.1 GCA_027620105.1 Verrucomicrobiota bacterium
GGTATGCCGAGTCGGGCGGAAATGGAGCGGATGCGGTCGAAGCGGAAAATGCGGACGCAGGCAGCGGACGGAGCCAGCACTGCGGAAGCCGCGTCCAACGTGACACCCGCGCCCACCGAGACACCGGCGTCGACCGAGATACCGGCGACGACCGAGATACCGGCGACCAACGCGACACCGGCGCCCAGCCCGGCGCTCGAGCCGGAGCTTCCCCCTGCGAAGGCGGCCATCCGCCACCTGAAGCACATTCGCGAGGACGTGATGACACTGGAGGCGCTAGTCGACGAGCAGACGCAGCGCGTGAGCGAGGGTAGCCGTTTACTGGCGGCCATCGCGGCCGCCAGCGGGCTGCTGGCGTACCCGCTGGAGTTGAAGGTCCTGCGAGAGAGCGTGGTGGACGCGCGGGGATTGGACATGCGGGTGACGAACACGGTGCAGACCTTGCAGGAGGACGGGGCCGCACTGGAGGTGCTACGGAAGACTACCGAGGAACGCCTGGCGGCAGAGGCGGAGAAGCGGGAGCAGGAGCGCCTCGCGCGTGAACGGGAGCGCGTGCTCAAGGTCGAGATGGAAGCGCTAGCGGCGCTGCGTACCAACGCCCGCGCCGACATTCGGATCCAACAGTACGACAGGGTCGTAGCGGACTTGAAGGCGTTGCAGGAGACGCTCAGCCTGCCCGAATCGCAGACGCAGGCCCAGCGGCTGCAGGCGCGGTACGCCAGTATCGTTGAGCTTTCGACCTGGGCTGCCGAACAGACGAAGGCACGTCCCTGGCGCTGGGGGTATGGGACGGGCTCGGCCACGGTCGACATCATCGGTTTCGATGTTTCCGGCATGCAGGTAACCGGGGCCACGGTGGCGTGGGATGCGCTGCCGGTCGAGCAGTTCCTCCTGATCGCGGACATCCAGATATCCCCGGAGGGCCGCGTCACGCGGCCGACGGCGAAGTATATGTTCGCCTCCGGCATCTGGGCCGAGGAGGCCGGGCTGCCCACCGAGGCCACGCAGCGGATCGACGATGCGCTGAAGATCGATCCGGCCTTGCAGACGCGTGTTGCCGAGTTCGACGCAGGACCGCCACCCAAGCCCTGAGGCATTCGCCAACGTCCGAAGGCCCCGCTGGTCCTGCGGAGCAGATTGACCTTCGGAGCAGATCAATGTGTGAATGCTTCGACGAACACGCGGGGTGTCGGCCAATTGGAATGACGAGCCCTCACTCCTCGCCCGCATGCAGGCGGATTCGTTCAGACTCCCTCAGGAAATTGCTTTCTCCGAACTGCCGGACAACACGTCTGTTACGCCACGTGAAGTCCCCGTTGGGGAGAGATTTTCGCCGGCTGGGGGGGCTGCTGGCCTGAACTGGCCGCGATGCCCGGCTGACGGAAATTGTGACGACGCACGTGGTGCTTGGCCCGGAGTCTGCCGAGGCGCTATCATCGGATACATAGAATGAATCCCGAAAGGTGTAATGCGTGCGTCGGTCCTTGGGATTCTGCCATGTAGAGATTGTGAGCATGGATTCATCGAAAACGTCACTCCGACCGGGCATCACCTGGCGTTCGCTCTGCGCGATGCTGTTCTGCATGCTGCTGCTCGGCATGGGGATTCAGTATGCCGAGATTATTCAATCACACGGCTATGCCCCCGCCGAACAGTCGGTTTCCATTCCCGCCGTGTTGATCATCGTCCTGGTGCTGTTGCTCTCCGGGGTGTTCGCGCTGCTGACCCGGGCCCGCCTCCTTACGCGCCCGGAATTGCTTTGCAGCTTCTATGCCATGCTCATCGCGGCGCCACTGATGACGCAGGGCATGTGGCATCGCTTCTTCGGGATCATCGTCGCCACACCACGCGAGGGCAACTTTGCCTATATCGACGCGGTCAGCGACAAGCTATGGCCGCACGGACCAAACCTATTGGAGGGGGGCTTAAACGCTGAGGGCGACCACGGGGCGGACGTGCGCGGATCGGTAAGTTGGCGTGAGATTGAAGTGGAGCCCGGCCTGACTATCAGTGCGCCGGTGATGCAGAACAGGCAGCCGGGTGACGTCTCGTCGATATCCATGCGCATACCGGTCGCGGCGGATGGCCATGAGGGGGTACGACCGGGCGACCCTTACCTGATCAGTGTTCTGGCGCGACCAAGTGGCCTCGGGCCGGACAGTTTCTACTTCATGCGACTTCAGGAGGATGATGCGGCGACGTTTCGTGAGCTGCTCAACGAACGGAAGTCGGCCGAGGTGACGTACTTGCATCAACGGGGGTTCATGCGACTGGGCAAGTACGGCGTGGACGTGTCGTCACGTCTGCGGGATTCGCTGCGTGTCGAAATAGGATTGAGCGGTCCCGGGGAACTAATCGTGCACGATCCCAAGCTGCTCAGTGTGGCCGCCATTGAAGGGGCCTTCCGGGGCCGGCGCATCATTGATGAGGCCGCATTCGCCTCGCTACCGCTGGGCGAACGCACAGGGCTCATCGTCAAGCCAGGCAACATGTGGAGTCTCGCGGGTTTCAAGTTTCTCGTGATGGGCTACATCCCCGTGACCGATTGGACGGAGACCGCCGTGGCATGGTCGACGCCCATTCTGCTGCTGCTGGTGGGGCTGTTTGCCGTGGCCGTGCTCATGCGTCGCCAGTGGGCGGATCACGAACGCTACGCCTTTCCTTTGGCGCGGATTCCCTGCGCGATCATTGGTGAACCGGATGAGGATGACACCCGCGTGTGGTCCAGCATCTGGCGCAATCGCATCATGTGGATCGGCTTCGCCGTGGCGCTGCTGTGGGGACTGCTGCGCATGTGGGCATTTTATAATGCAAAAGTGCCGGATACGCTTGTTCGCATCGACTTGAGCCAGTATCTCAGCGATGCGGGGTGGGGGCAGATGTGGCGGGTGAGGTTTAGCGTATCGGCGCTGGTGGTCAGCCTCTGTATTTTCTTCGAGCTGAACGTGCTGCTCAGTTTCGTGCTGGGTTTCCTGCTTTTCCGCGCGCTCTTCTGGGTTGGCGCCTTTTCCGGGCTGACCGTCTACACCGGGTATCCATTTCGGTACGAGCAGGCCGTGGGGGCGTACCTGGCCTACGCAATCGTGGTTGCATTTTTCACGCGCCGCTATCTATGGGGAGTGCTCGTGGCGGCCTGCCGGCGTGGGGGCGGTGTGCGCCCGCCCGATGCGCCCATGAGTAATCGTACGGCCCTGGTTGTGCTGGCGCTGGTGCACGTGGGGATTGTGATCTGGGCCGACTGGCTCGGGGTGCCGAAGTGGGGGGTGCTCGCATATTTCTGTTTTCTCACGATGGTGGGATTCGTTGCGACCAAGTTGCGCTGTGAGTGCGGCGTTCCCACGGGCTATTTTACGCCCTACAACGCCATGCTTTTTGTGTCGCTGCTGGGGGGCATGACGGTTTTCGGGCCATCCGGCTTGATGCTGTGCCTGATGGCTTCCGGGTTTCTGACAGTCAGCGTCTTCTTCTTCATCCCGGGCACGCAGTTGGAGTTGATCGAATTCGGGCGGCGCTACCGCATGAATCCGCGCCATGTGATGATCGCGGTGCTGCTGGGCATTGCCGGCGGTCTCTTCATTGGTGGGTGGGTTTTTTTGTCGAATGCCTATGCGCTGGGTGGCAATGCCATCCGCTATCAGTGGGCATTCAATCAGGGGTGGTTTTTCGGGGCGTTCAAGACGCAGTTGGCGCAGACCACGAGTGAGTTCCTGCGCGTACAGGCTGGGGAGGCTGCGACCGGCGGTATTCCGTCGCAGACCTGGGGCTATGTCTACGGTGGTGTCATCACGTTTATTTTGGCTGTGTGTCGGCAGCTCTTTGCGGGTTTTTGGTTCCACCCGATCGGGTTCATTCTCGGTTCGGCGCACATGCTGGAATGGACCTGGGGCAGTGTGTTCACGGCCTGGGCCATCCGCGCGGTGGTGCTCAAGTTCGGCGGTGCCACGACGGTGAAGAACAAACTCTTTCCACTCTTTGTCGGTGTGTTTCTGGGAAGTTCGTTCTTCCTGCTGCTGAACGTCAGTTATGCCGGGTATCTGCAGTCAATGGGCGTCGAGCGCATATTCAGCGTCCTGCCATGAGTATCACGATGCGCAAACCGATACAGGGGTTCTTCAAGAGGGCCGTGCTTCCCGGGTTGTTGTTTCTTGCGTTGTCGTTGCTGGGCGTGCGCGCGTTTCTGAGCATGTTCGCCCCGCCGGCCTATACGCCGCCACCGGTGCCGTTTGCGGACTATGTCAATGACCCCATGCTGGCAGCCGTGGCGCCGGACAAGGTCCGGGCGCGGCTGGACGACATTGCGTCGCTTGGTAACCGATTTTTAGGCAGCGCGGGGTTCTACGCCTGCGAAGCATTGATTCGCGAGCAGTATCGCGATGCAGGGCTGGATCTTTATGCGCAGCCCATTGCCTCAGCGGCACCGCAGACGGACGTTGCGGAAGCACGCAATGCGGATGGGTCACCGGCCAGTTTTCAGGTGTACCCCTTCATGCCGAATCACTACCAGCCCGTGGCAACACCGGATGGCGGTATCACGGCCCCGGTGTTGCGCTTTGATGC
>JAQCIA010000206.1 GCA_027620105.1 Verrucomicrobiota bacterium
TGTGAGCCTGTGTCAGGGTTTATGGGATGCTAGTGATTCGCAATCGTCTCTCGATCTACCAGCGTTTAGGGCCGGTGGCGCCAAGTAAGTAGCCCAAGCTCATGAAGACCCTCGTGTTTTGCAACTTGGTCCCGAACAAGTGGGGCGCCTACGAGGCCTATCTCGAAGCGCTGGGGCGCACGTTCGCGGCGGCGGGGGATGTGTTGGTGGTTGGCTTCGCGGGGGCGCCGATACCGGAAGCGGCGGAGCGGTTTCGCGCGGCGTCGATCCGCTGGCACATTCTGGAGGGGTGGATTGCGGCTGACGGCAAGGTTCAGCCTTGGGGGTTCTGTGGTCCTGCGCTGCGTCTGCTGCGGCACGAGCGGCCCGATGTGATTGCGCTGAATTACGGCAACGAATTGCCGGGTCTGGTGGTGGCGCTGGTCGCGCGACTGGGTTGCGGCGTACGCGCGCGCTGGGTCTGGGTGCAACATCAGCAGATGCGCGATCCAAGGCCCTGGGCTTGCGTGATCTCGCGCATCCGACTGCTGACGATTGGCTTTCATCGTTTTGTTGCCCTGTACGCTGGCGGCGGGGAGTCCTTGCGCAAGCGCGGTATTGATGCAGGGCGCATCACGGTGTTGGAGAATGCCATCAGCGAGCATCAACCGACGCGCACACCCGGGTGGTTGCACGCGGAACTGGGGATTGTGAGCGACACGCCGCTTGTGGTTAGCACCGGATCATTGATTTCACGGAAGCGCGTCGACATGGCGCTACGCGTGTTTGCGCAGGCGGTGGCGTCCCGCAACACGCCTGCGCTGCTGGTGATCGTGGGTGATGGCCCGGAGCGGACGGCGCTTGAAGCGTTGGCACACACGCTCGGCATCGCGGACCGCGTGCGATTCCTGGGGCGTCGTGCGGACGTGCGCGAGATCATGGCGGCCAGTGGGCTGTTGTTGCACACCGCCAGCGCCGAGGCGAGTGCGTATGCCATCATCGAATCCATGGCCGCCGGCATTCCCGCCCTCGTGACCGCATCTGGTGCGGCGCGCGAACAGATTGCGAACGGCGAGACCGGGTTTGTGGTTGAATCTGCGGATACCGCCGGACTGACCCAGCACCTGGCGAGCATGTTGACAAACGCGGCTTTGCGCCAGCGCTTGGGGCAGGCCGCGCGCGCCCGCTGGAGGGAGCGCTATCGCCTGGAAGACTCCGTGCGCCA
Organism: Verrucomicrobiota bacterium; assembly: GCA_027620105.1. GTDB lineage: Bacteria > Verrucomicrobiota > Kiritimatiellia > UBA8416 > JAIOPI01 > JAIOPI01. The sequence goes on from JAQCIA010000206.1 coordinate 1,205, forward strand.
ATACCACGCGCTCTACCGCAAGGTGGCGGGAGGCGGGCGTCATTAGTCATTGGGCATTGGGCGGTTTTGTCCCGTGCCCGGCATCGGTTCTGCGACTTTGAGGAGCATCAGGGCCAGTTCATTGCGGAGCGCGACCGATGGGACGCCAATGCATCCGTTGGGGCCTTGACGGTCGAGGTAATACATACGATAGTAATACCATGAAAGTCACAACAAAGGGGCAGGTCACCATACCGGCAAGGATACGTGAGTACCTCGACATCGCGCCGCATAGCAATGTCGCTTTCCTCATCAGCGGTGACGCCGTCGTCCTGGTCAAGGATGACACACCCGGAAAACGCCGCGGGAGGTTTGCTGCCTTGCGTGGCGTACTGAAGGGGACTCGCACCACACAAGCGTGGATGCGCGCCACCAGGGGGAACTGATGCCGATCCTGGTCGACACCAACGTTCTGGTTGATGTCCTCACGGACGACCCACGGTGGGCCACTTGGTCTATCGATCAACTGGAGGCCCATGCTGGAACCGGGTTAATCATCAACCCGGTGGTGTATGCGGAACTCTGTTTCGGCAGCCCTTCCGTTGACTTCGTCGATGATGTCGTCAGGCGGTTTGCCCTCACCTATCAGGAGATCCCCCGGCGGGCGCTCTTCCGGGCTGCAAAGGCATTTGCCCTCTACAAGCGACGAGAAGGAACCAAGGTGTCTGTGCTGCCCAACTTCTTCATCGGCGGGCACGCTGAAGCTGCCGGCATGCGACTTCTGACTCGGGATACCAAGAGGCTCCGCAGGTATTTTCCGGCAGTCACACTGATCTGCCCCCAATAGCCGCCTGCATGATATTCTCGCTCCGCTCGAAATCATGAGGCGTGACGCTGGATCGATAAGGTTCCGATGACCCATGACATCCCCGGTCCCCAAAGTCGGACATGTGGTGATCTCGCTCGCGCCGGGCGGGCTTGAGCGCCTGGTCGTGGATTGGACGCTGGCCCGCAACGCGGCGCACGCGGAAACCACCAAGGTGGGCTGTCTCGACGGGCTGGGGGAGCTTGCCGCCGATCTGGACCCAGGCGAGGTGACCAGTTTTGACGCAAGCCGGGAGCGCCTGCCGTGGGATCGCGAGGCCGTGCGCAAGCTGCGCGCGTGGGTGCGGCGCGAAGGCCTGAGTGTGGTCCACTCGCACAATCTGGCGGCGCAGCAGTACGCCGCACTCGCGGTTCGCGGCACGGGCGTGCGGCATGTGCACACCGAGCATGGATCGAATTTGCATACGAGCGGTGCCATCAACCGTGCCCGTCTCTGGGTGCTGGCGCACGTCACGGACTGCCTGGTGGCCGTGGCCAACGACACGGCCCAGCGGATGGCGCCGGTTTGGGGCGTCCCGCCGGGGCGCGTGGCAGTCATCCCGAACGGCGTGGCACCGCACGCCGTCACAGGGGCCGCCAAGCTAGACGCCCTGCGCCGCGAGCTGGGACTTGCCAAGGACGCAATCGTGCTGGGATCGGTCGGCCGGCTGGCGTCGGTCAAGGGATTCGACCGGCTGCTGGGGGTTCTGCCGGCCCTGGCGCAGCGGCATGCGGGACTGCGCTGGGTGCTGGTCGGATCCGGAGGCGAGCGTGCGGTCCTGGAGACGCAGGCCATCGAATTGGGCGTGCAGGACCGGCTGGTTTTTGCGGGTTTCCGCGCCGACGCGCGGGCGTTCTATGAGATTTTCGACCTCTTCGTGGCGCCATCGCGCAGCGAAGGACTGCCCGTCGCGCTGCTGGAAGCGATGGCGGCGGGTTGTCCCGTGGGGGTCACCGATGCGGGCGAGCAGCGGGCGGTTATCGGGGACGGCGCCGCGGGTGTCATGCTGCCCGAAGATGCGCGCGAATGGGTGGAGATTCTTGGCGACAGCCTCGACGCCGAAGGCCGGGCCGCGAGAATGGCGCTTGCCGGCGTCGCGCGCCAGCGCGTGGCGGAGCACTACAGCCTGGAGCGCACCCTGGCGGCATACGAGCGGGTCTATGGGGGCATGCAGCCGGAGCCGGCATGAAGGTCCTGGCGATCACAAACCTGTATCCGCGACCCGATCGTCCCCAGGCGGGCCTGTTCAATGCGCAGCTTTTTCGCGCGATGTCCGCCGTTCTCGGGCAGGAACTGGAGATCTGGGTATTGGTGCCTGAATGGAGAGCCTGGCGTTGGGGGGCGATCCGCGCGTGGCGCAGCCCGCTGCAGCATGACGCATCCACCCGCTACCAGCCGGTATTTTACGTGCCGGTGCTGGGGCGCCGGTGGAGCGCAAGACTCTATGGTTGGTCCGCACGTTCCGTGGCCTTGCGCCTGCGTGCGGCGCAGGTTGTCTTCAGTTCGTGGCTCTATCCGGACGGCGTCATGGCGACACGGCTGGCGAAGGTGGCCGGCTGCCCGGCCTGGATGATGGCGTTGGGCACCGACGCGCATCATCTCGATGCGAGAGAGCGCGCGCGGCAGATCGTCGCGGCCTGCGGACAGGCGGCGGGGGTCGTCTGCGTGGGCGCCCACCTGGCACAGCGTTTGATCCAGGCCGGTGTGTCACGGGAGCGGGTCCATGTGGTTGCGAATGGCGTGGACACGGCGGTTTTCCATCATCGATCCGCGGATGACGCCCGGCGGGGCCTGGGAATCTCAGGTCTTGCCCAAGGAACGCGCCTGGTGCTGTTTGTCGGCAACCTGGTGGAGGTCAAGGCGCCGGAAGTGCTGCTCGCGGCGTTCGGCCAATTGGTAAATCGTAATGCGGAATCATTGCAACTGGTGCTCCTGGGCGACGGTCCGCTGGCGGCTGCGCTGCGGGCGCAGGCGGCGTCGTTGGGCCTGGCTGATCGAGTCCGGTTCGTGGGCCGTGAGACTCACGAGCGGGTGGCCATGTGGATGAACGTGGCCGATGTGTTGTGCCTGTGCAGTCGCAGCGAGGGCATGCCCAACGTGATTCTGGAGGCGCTGGCGTCGGGGCTTCCGGTGGTGGCCACGGACGTTGGCGCCTGCCGCGACATGCTCGCGGGCGAACCTGCCGCCAGTCTGGTTCCGTCCGGCGACGCCGCCGCGCTGGCGCGGGCGTTGCGCGAACGGTTGACCGCTCCCGTCGACCGAGCGAAGATGGCTGCGCGCCATGGGCAGCGCACGTGGCGTGACCAGGCCCGGGATATCCTCGAGCTGATGCGGCGCGCGGGAACTACGTCTCCATGAACTTTCGCCGGCCAAACCTGATTC
>JAQCIA010000207.1 GCA_027620105.1 Verrucomicrobiota bacterium
GGGCTCCCTCCTCGCCACCGTCGAGATCGACGCACCCATCCTCGCCAACACCCACGACACCTATCGCGATCTCCGCCTCTTCGATCAGGCCGACACCGCAATCCCCAGCGTCGTCCGCCCCCGCCGCCGTGAGTCCACCGTCATCCGCGAATACAACATCGCCTTCGCGCAAAGCAGTTTTCGACTCCTCCCCGACAACCGCATCGAGCTCGTCGTGCACATCACCAACGCGCTGGACACCCCCGTCGCCATCGTCATCGACACCCCGCTCGACAATTTTGAAAAACAAGTGGCCGTGTCCGGCAGCCCCGACGGTAATGCGTGGGAACCGCTCGTCGCCCGCCAGGCCATCTTTGATTACGCCCGCTTCATGTCCGTACGCCATCTGCGCATCGATCTGCCGGACTCGCCCCACGCCTATTTCCGCATCGAAATCGATAACATCGCCGAGACACAGGAGTCGCCCTTCTCGCAGATCGAGCGCGATCGGCGCGGCGGCGCCGTCCACAGCGAAGTGGATCGCCGCAGCTTTACCCGCGAGGATTTTCGCATCGATCGCGTCCGCCTGATCGGGCGCCGCGCCGACGTGGTGAAGCAGGAACTTTTGTTGCGCGACTATCCCATCACGGACGTGCACATCACCCATGACACCAAAATGCACGTCACCACCGTGATCTGCGCCATCCATCGCGCCCCCATCACACAAATCACGCTGGCCTCGGCCACGCCGAACTTCAGCCGGCACATCACCGTGGAAGGGCGCAGCCCCCCGGGCAGTTGGACGCGAATCATGGATGGGACGCTCCAGCGCATCCGCACCACCACGGTTCAACAGGAACAGCTCACGCTCTCCCTGCCGCGCGCCACGCGCGTGCAGGAACTGCGTCTCGTCATCCACAACCTCGACAGCCCGCCGCTCGTGCTCGACCAGTTCAGCGCCCGCGGGGAAACTCACGAATTGGTCTTCTTCACCGACGCCGCCCACCGACTGCGGTTGCTGTACGGTGAAGACACTGTCGATGCGCCGCGCTACGACGTCGCCAGCGCGCTCCTGGACGCCGACACCGCCCTGGCCGCCACCTACACCCTTGCCCCGCCCGAACCCAATCCCGCCTATCGCGGCCCGCGCACCGGTGGCTGGTGGAACAGTCGCACGTTCCTGGTCGCCGCCGTCTTGCTCATGGTCGCGGTGCTGGGCTGGGCCCTCAGCCGCGCCACAAAGCAACTCGCGCCATAAGGCCTCTGCCAGCACGCCCCAGGCCGCATCACGCTGATCGCCGATGCCGCAGCCGATCCAGCGCCACGGCGATCACAATGATGCCACCGATCACAATCTCCTGGACCCACTTCGGCCACCCCATCTGCTGCCCGCCCGCGTAAAGCACCGTGATGATCAGTGCTCCAATCAGCGTGCCCAGCACGGATCCCTCACCGCCGCGAAAACTCGCGCCGCCAATGATCACCGCCGCAATCACAAACAACTCATACATCGCCCCCGTGACTGGCTGGCCGATTCCCCCCAGGTACGAGAACTGCATCAACCCCGCCACGCCACAGAACAGGCCACTGAGCATGTAGACCACCAGCTTGGTTCGCCCGACCCGCACACCGCACAGGCGTGCCGTCTCCTCATTCGAACCCACCGCATACGTGTGCCGTCCGAACCGCGTGTAGCGCAACACCAAACCAACCACCAGGACCCCCGCCAGCAGCAGCCACACCCCAACCGGCAGCAACGCCCAACTGCGCGGGCGACTCGTCAAAGCCGGATCCATGAGCGCACCGATCCAGGTGGGTTCCGGTGGATAGATATCCCGCTCATCCGCCAGGCCCTTGGCCAGACCACGCACAATGCCCATCGTCCCGAGCGTGACGATAAAGGGCGTCACGCGCAGCCACACAATCAAGGCGCCATTCGCCAGTCCCGCCAGTGCGGCGGCCAGCACACCCGCCGCGCAGGCCAGAAGCGGCGCCAGCACCGGGTGCTGATAGACAAAATAGGTCGCGGCATCCCCGCCGACCGTCGCGGCCCCCGTGCCCACACCCAGATTCAGCACCCACGAAACCGCCACCACCGAAAGCGCGATCATCGCACCCACCGATAGGTCTATGCCACCCGTGATGATCACCAATGTCATCCCCAATCCCGCCGTCCCATACACCGCGCTCTGTCGCAACAGATTTTCGAGATTGCGCGGTGAATAGAATCGTCCGTCATCCACCATGATGGCGAAGAAAGCAAACACCGCCAGCAGCGCCACGAATCGACCGGCCAGATCAGACCAGCCGGAATGCCAGAAACCCCTGCCTGAGGCGGTTGGTTTCACGCCGCCTCCTGTCCCATCGCCACCGACATCAACTGGTGTTCGCTCCAGTCGCCGCTGGCACGCGCGGGACTCAACTGCCCGCGATACATCACCGCGATGCGATCACACACCCCCAACAGTTCCGGCAGATAGCTGCTGATCATCAGGATGGCTTTGCCCCGCACCGCCAGGTCATTAATGAACTGATAGATCTGGACCTTCGATCCCACATCGATGCCGCGCGTGGGTTCATCCAGCAGCAGCACGTCCACGTCGGCATGCAACAAACGCGCGATGGCCACCTTCTGCTGATTCCCGCCGGACAAGGTACCGACGCGCTGTCGGGGCCCCTGACACCTGATCGCAAGCTGCTCGATCCATGGCGCGCAGGCCTGCCGTTGACGCGAGGGACGCACGAATCGCCAGGGACCAAGGCCGTCCAGCTTTGGCAGCGTCAAGTTCTCGGCGATGCCAAGTTCTGTGGCCAACCCCTCCCCCTTGCGATCCTCACTAACCATCCCGACACCCTGCGCCCAACGCTCCGCGGGCGAAGCCCCATCTCCAAACGCGCCCACGCGCACATCCCCGCTCACAACCGCATCCAACCCGAAGACCGCGCGCATCAATTCCGTTCGCCCCGCCCCAATCAGGCCGGCAATGCCCAGCACCTCTCCCCGGCGCAGATCCAGTGACGCATGCACGGGTTTCTGCCGGCCGGAAAGCCCTCGGATCGCGAGCACCACATCGCCCGGTGTGCGCGGCGAACGCGGATACAAGTTCGTCACGTCGCGCCCCACCATCATCGCAACAATTTCCGCCACGGGGGTCGTCCGCGCATCGCCAACCCCGACCGATGCCCCATCGCGCAACACGGTGAACCGATCGGCAATTTGCTGAACGTCCTCCAGAACATGCGAGATGTACACCACGGCAATCCCGCGCGCCTTCAGTTGACGAATCAGCGTGAAGAGTGTGCGGATATCCGGCTGCGTCAGGGAACTTGTGGGCTCATCCAGCACGAGCACCCGGCAGTCCATGGCCACGGCGCGCGCAATCTCGACTAACTGCTGCTGCGCTAGCGAGAGTGTCCGCACGAGCGCCACCGGATCCACATCAACCATGCCGACGGACTGCAGCGCCTCAGTGGCCCGCCCGCGCATCGCGCGCCAGTTCAGCCAGGGACCGCGAACCGGTTCGATGCCCAGTAGAATGTTTTCCATCACCGACAAATGCGGCGCCAGCGCCAGTTCCTGATAGATCATTCCCACGCCACTGCTGCGCCCATGCAGGGGATTTTCTGGCGTATAGGGTTGCCCATCAAGCGCCATCGCGCCCCCGTCGGGTTGAACCGCGCCCGCCAGAATCTTCATCAAGGTGCTCTTGCCCGCACCGTTCTCGCCCACCAAGGCCATGACCTCCCCAGGCCGAATGGACAAATCAACGCCGCCGAGCGCCTGCGTGGCCCCGAACTGCTTGCGCAGCCCCCGCATCACCAAACGCGGCACACACGCCACCCGATTCCCATCGCCATTCGACACGCGACACCCCACACGCTTGATTCGCCACAGCCTATTCCAGTCCCACCAGCTTGCGAATGGCCGCATCGTTCGCGAGCCCGTCCTTCGTCACCAGCACCGCGCCGGTGTCCGTGATCGCCGGCACGGCCTCGCCCGTGACAACCTTCCGCAGCGTTTCCACGGCCAGATAGCCCATGCGATAGGGATCCTGTGCCACCAGCGCGTCGATCCGCCCCGCCTGCACATCCTCAACCAGCTTTTTCGATGTGTCGAAGCCCACGAATTTCACCTCCACCGCGATCCCTCCCTTGCGCAAATCCTCCAGTGCCGAAGCCACGCCTGTTGCGGAGTACAAATTGCACGCAAAGATTCCGTCCAGCATCAGACGATCCCCCTCCACAAACTGCTCGAGCGTATTCGCCGCCGCGGTCTTGCAGCCTTCGACTGTGCCCGTGTCCGGATAGGGATCCGCCGCCACGGTGTAGCCCGCTGTTTTGACGGCCGCGATGAATCCCGCCGCCCGCGCTTCCGTGCTGCCGGTCCCCTGAACGAATCGCATGCACATGACCTTCGCCGGCTTCGTCCCGAGCAACGTGATCAGG
>JAQCIA010000208.1 GCA_027620105.1 Verrucomicrobiota bacterium
CCCGGCCGTTTCGATGGCGGCTTCATAAACCATGGATAGCTGCTCCAGCGATAATCGCCTCAGCGGCAACGCCGCGCGCACCGCCGAGCGCCTCGGGATCGCCCGCTTCCACCTCTCGATCTCGCACGAGCGCAGCCTCGCCATCGCCCACGTGATCGCCGAAGCCTGATCGGCTGGTCGGCGTCCGCGGATAAAGTCGCAGCGCCTGTTGACATGCGTGCGCTCGTCCCTATCCTAAAAGGGTATGAGGTGGCACACATTCAACGCCCGTCCGAGCGGTCCAGCCGCGTCGGCGGTGATCGTCTGCCTGTGGCTGGTGCTGGCGGCATCGGCGCATGCGGCGGACGCGATCTACATCTGGCAACAGAAGTGGACGCCTGCCGTCGCGTCTGCGGCCTGGGAGTTCCGCGAACAGACGAGCGCCTATCTGGTGCTCACGAGCACCGTCTCGATGGCGCCGGACAACACGCTGAGTCGACGCGATGTGGCCGTGGATTGGCCGGCCCTGGTGCGCGCTGGGCGACCGGTGGAGGCGGTGCTGCGCTGTGGCGTGGACACCATGCCGGCGCTGACCGCTGAGCGCCGCGAGGCGACCGCGCGCTACCTCGCAGCGGCCTGGCAGGCGTCGCGGGACGCGGCCGCCGCGAAGGGGCTGGTACTGACGGGCCTGCAGATCGATCTGGACTGTCCGACGTCGCGGCTGGCGGACTACCGCGCGCTGCTGCAGCGGCTGGCGACACTGATCGCCCCGGCCCCGCTCTCGATCACCGCCCTGCCCGACTGGCAACGCAGTGAGCACTACGACACGCTCGTGGCCGCCACCGCCTACTACGTCCTGCAAGTCCATGCCCTGGAACGACCTGCGACCGCCGACGACGCCGTACGCCTGATCCCCTACGAGCGCGTCGCGGGCTGGCGGCAGCGCGCGGATCGGGCGGCTGTGCCCTATCGCATCGCCCTGCCGACCTACGGCTATCGCCTGGTGTTCGACGCGGAGAAGCACTTCCTGGGGCTCACGGCAGAGGGCCCGCGCGTCGCGCCGCCGCCCGGTGGCTCCGAGCGCCTGCTCTTCGCGGACCCGGCGGCGATTGCCACGCTGGTGACGACCCTGCGGCGACCGTCGTCGGCGGCGGATCGCGGCATCGTCTGGTTTCGCCTGCCGGTGGTGGGTGACGACTTGAACTGGCCGGCGGCGGCGCTGCACGCGGTGCAGGCGGGGCGACAGCCGACGGTGGATTTTCGCGGCGACCTGCGCGCGGAACAGCCGGGGCTGCAGGACCTGTGGATTGCGAACCACGGCGAGACCGGCAGCCCGGCCCAGACGGTCCGCGTGTCCCTCTCGGGTCGCCTGGAGCACGCCGATGCCATGGCCAGCTATCGCCTCGAAGCAACCGACGATCAGACCTACGTCCTCACCGGACCCGCACCGCCGCCGGGCTCGCGGACCCACGCCGCCTGGTTCCGTCCGGTGGCCGACACGCCTATCACCCTCACCTCCATCGAGCTCCTCCCATGACCGCCCTGCGCCCGTTGTTCCTGCTGATGATCGTCGCCCTGCTCCACGCCCCCGCGAGCCGCGCCTGCGGGCCGTTTTTCCCGAACACCTGCCTGCTCAGCGACTTCGACTGGGAGCCCAGCGAAGCGACCCAGGCCGTGCGCTTCAACTGGGAGCTGGAGCGGATCTTCGACATCCCGCCGGTCGCCCCTGAGACCCTGTGGGGCTCCACCCATTTCGAACGCAGCGAGGCGGCCGACCGCTCGGATCTGAACGTGGCGCTGGCCACCGATGCCGTGGGCCCCGACGATCGCGAGGTCCTGCTCGCCGCCTACGCCGTCGCGCGCAAGCAGGACGCGTTCGCGCCCACCGGCCAGCTGGCGACGGTGCTGCCGGCGGAGTTCCGCCTCTACGCCGAGGGCGCGGCCCTGTGGCGACAGGAGCGCGACGACGGGCCGACCCCGCGGGCGCTCGCCGCCTGGCGCGCGGTGCTGGGCCTGCCGGCGGCGGAGCGGCATTTTCGCTCCACCTGGGCCGCCTACATGATCGGCCGCAGCCTGCTGGACACCGACGATCTGGCGGGGGCCGCCGCGGCCTTCCAGCAGTGTCGCGACCTGGCGGCGGCGGGCTTCTCCGACAGCCTCTTCCTCGCCGACTCCAGCCTCGGTTGGCTGGCGAACATCGATAAACGAAACGGACGCCTCGCCGCCGCGATGCAGCGCTACGTGACGCTCCTGGCGAGCCCCGACGCCAACTCCCGGCTCACGGCCAACACCTCGCTCGCGGTCATGGCGACGATGGTGGAATCCCTGCCAGCCGACGACCCCGCGGCCCAGGCCGTCTGGCGCGATGCACGCCTGCGCGAGGTCGTGCTCAGCCACATGGCCCGCACGAGTCTCGACAAGGCGCGAGGCGACAACGCCTGGGCCGCGATCCAGGCGCTGAAACTGCCCACGCCCATCGTCGCCGCCGACCGGGTCGCCTGGGAGCTGTATCGCGGTGGCGACATCGACGGGGCCGCCCGCTGGCTGACCGTCGCGGACCCCACGAGCCCGGACGCGTGCTGGGTGAAGTCGAAATTGTTACTACGTGCCGGACAAGCAGATGCAGCACGCGCCCAGCTCGAAGCGGCGGCCGCAGACCCGCGCCTGGCGGCGGCCTGTGATCACGCCCACATCCTCGCCGACCTCGGCACTGCTCGCCTCCAGGCGCGTGATCTGGCGGGCAGCATACGGGCCTTCCTCCGCGCCGAAGACTGGCTCGACGCGGCCTACGTGGCGGAGCGCGTGATGACCACGGCGGAGCTGGCGGACTTCCTCGCGACGAACGACGAAACCACGATCATCTGGGGGCCGCAGACTGCCGTCCTGACCTATCTGGAGGATGATGGCCACGATGAGCTCCACCCGCTTCCTGCCCTGCGCGATCTCCTCGGCCGCCGCCTCATGCGGGCTGGCGACGCGGAGGCGGCGGCGCAGTACTTCAGCGCGGAAAAGGCCACCACGGCGAAGCAGCTCGGCCAGCTCACGCGACTGGCGAATGATGCAAGACGCCCGGACCGGGTGCGCGCCGCCGCCCACATCCGCGCCGGCCACATGCTGCGGGATCAGGGCATGGAGTTGATCGGCACCGAGCTCTCGCCCGACTGGTCGACCTATGACGGCTCGTACTCCTGGGGCGACGAACTGCCGCGCAGCAAACGGATCGTGACCGCGGACTTCGAACGCGGGCGCGTCGCCGCCAGCGCGGTCACGCCAGCGACCCGCTTTCACTATCGTTACCTGGCCGCCGATCACCTCTGGGCCGCCGCCGCGTTTCTGCCCGACGACGATCCCATGACCGCCGAAGCCCTCTACCACGGCGGCATGTTCCTGCAGCTCCGCGACCCGAAGGCCGCCGACCGCTTCTACAAGGCCTTGGTCAAGCGCTGCTCGCACCTGGTCGTCGGCAGCGAGGCGGCCCGCAAGCGCTGGTTCCCCGACACCTGCGACACCACCCGTCTCCCCTGATTGATCCGTCAGATTTTTCCCCGAATTATCGGTGAGTATCCTGAATCGTCGGCCTGCCCGCATGCATCTTAGAATGGAACTGGCAGTTCTCGTCAGTTTTACCCTCAATAGAATCAGGGCGTGTTTTGCGGCTATCGCTTTGGTTCCATTATGTCGGTCACCGTTCGCGGTGACCGACTTTTTTGTCGCCGGACACACGCAAGGCGCGAGCTGCGGTGGTATCATGTGGGACCGATGAAACTCTCACTCTTACTCCTGGTCGCCATGACTTTGCTTGCTTCGACTCCGCCGGGCGCTGCCCGCGATCCGCTGGTCTTCGTCTCTTCATTTGTCCCCGGCGAGGCCGGCGCAATCCACGCGTACAGCCTCGATCCGGAGGCGGGCACGCTGACGGCGCTGGCGCGGACGACGGGGATCTCCAGCCCCTTTTACCTGGCGCTGTCGCCGGATGGGCGCTTTCTCTACGCCACCAGCGCCGTGACGTTTGGCGGCAAGGAGCCGGAGTCGGTGGTGGCCTACGCGCTGGACGGGCGCAGCGGCGAACTGACGGAGCTGAATCGCCAGTCCACACGCGGCACGGCCTCCTGCTATGTGGCCACGGACGCCACGGCCAAGACGCTGCTGGTGGCGAACTACACGAGCGGCGACGTGGCCTCGCTGCCGATCCGCGACGACGGTACACTGGGCGAGGCGGTGTCCTACGCGAAACACGAAGGTACCGGCGGCAATCCCGAGGTGCAGAAGGGGCCGCACGCCCACTCGTTTGTGGTCAGCCCGGACAACCGCTTCGCCTTCGCGGCGGACCTGGGGATCGACACGATCATGGCCTACCGACTCGACGCGGCCACCGCGACGCTCAGCAAAGGGGTCAGTGTTTCAATTTGTTAACTTTTCGAGGTCTCGTCTCAATTTCCGATCCA
>JAQCIA010000209.1 GCA_027620105.1 Verrucomicrobiota bacterium
GCGCATCAAGGCGTCGCCAGAACCCGCTCGAGCTCAATCAAATGGGTGCCGGCAATGACCGCGCCATACTCCTTGAGCCCCCCCGTGGCGCGGGGACCGGTCAAGTGCGGCCGCTCGTTGCGATCATCGGCAATCAGTTCCGCGGGCGCGTAGTCTGTGCGCAAAAAATGCAGCGCCAGGCCGGCGCGCTCCTTGTCGGTGCGGTTGGGCCCCGTGGCATGCGCGACGCCGTAACAGAAAAACGCCACGCCGCCGGCAGGCAGTTCCGCCAACACGGCCCGCTCCTCGGGTGGGTAACAGCGGATGTGGTGATCGCTTTCTGGATCGCGGGAGTGTTCATAGACCTCACGGTGCGAACCGGGAATCAGGCGTATCGTGCCGTTAGCCGCATTGGCATCGTGCAGCGCACTCCACACGGCCGTGCCCAGCATCGGATCGGCGATTTTGAAGTACGCGTTGTCCTGGTGCCAGTTGGTGGGGGCCCCCGCACGCGCCGGCTTCAAGAAGATCTGGTCCAGTTGCTGGATCACGGGCTCACCGATGAGCGCCGTCACCGCCTCAATCACTTTCGGTGCGAAGGCCGCAGCACGAAAAAAGTTGCTCTTGTGCCAGATCGGGCAAATCTGCAGGTTCTGCACCGTCTTCGAATGCGTCTTCCCGTCGCCGGTGGTGCTGACGTTGTGCAGCAGGCCGGCACTCACCAGATTGGCAAGTTCTTGCCGCATCGCCGCCACTTCACGCGGCGTCCAGAACTCGGGCACCAGCGTGAAACCATCGGTCTTGAATTGCTGAATGTTCGCACTGGTCAGTGGCATGTGGTTTTCTCCTTCGCTTGCAGTCAGTCCCGGCCCACGACGGACTACAGCATTACCCCGAACAACGCGCCAAGTGCCAGCGCGATGATCGCCGACACGCGCAGACGTTCCGCCGGCCGGATGCGTCCCTCACGCAATTTGCGACAGCTGATCCCGATCGTGGCACCCGCCACCAGCAGGAGCAAGAACTTGACGCCAACCACACCGAGAAAATGCGCGCCCGGCGAGCCGCCCATCAACTTGAAACGCAGAAATACCAGCGCCACCCCGGCCAGCAACCCGATGGCCAGCATCCATTGAATAATCTGAGGCCCCACGCGCGCCCCAACCGCCGTGTCGCGCACGTCGCGCGGCAGCCCGTATTGAATAATGACCAACCCGCCAAAGGCACCAATCTGGCTCATCACATGCACCCAAATCAGCAAATTCTGCAACAGTATCATACGTCATCCCCTCCCGTCGGCCGACACAGGTCTACACAAGCCCGCATACCGGACTGAAAAATGTTGGCACACTATAATCCACTTCACGGCTTTGTGCCAGCCGTCCCGCGCACGACCTCCACCCAATGCACCGCCTTGCGATCTGTAAAGTGCGCGATCTGGTGGCGGCAGCTGAACCCGCAGGCCACCACCGTCGTTTCCGGTGCCGCCGCCCGGACCGCTGGCAAGAGCCGCCGCTCGCCCATCTGTTGCGACAGCCCGTAGTGTTCACGCTCGTAGCCAAAGGATCCGGCCATGCCGCAACACCCCGAATCCACTTCCTGCACCGTGCCCCCAGCCTCCGCCAGCAGCAACTTCATCGCCGCCGTTCCGAAAAGCGCCTTCTGGTGGCAGTGCCCGTGCATCAGCACGCGCGGCGCGACCGTCGTGAAGCCACACGTCAACCGCCCCGCCTTCCGCTCACGCGCCAGAAACACATCAATCATCATCACCCCGCCGGCGACGCGTTTCGCCAGCTCCGCGTCATCGACCAGATCAGGCAGATCGTCCACCAGCGACGACGCGCACCCCGGTTCACACACCACCACCGGAATGCCGCGCTGGATGTAGGCGTCCAGATTCTGCAGCGTCGCCAGCCCCGCCTCCCGCGCCGCGCGCAAGAAACCGTGCGTCACGCGGGTACGCTGGCAGCAGCCGGCATCGGCCAGCAGAACCGCATACCCGCAAGACTCCAGCAACGCCACGGCCGCCTTCCCCACCTCGGGCTCATGGCAGTTCATGTACGTGTCGACAAACAAGGCCACCTGCCGACCACTGCCCGCGGCGTTTTCCGCCTGCTCCCGCTGCGCAAACCACGTGACAAAGGGCACGCGCGCATAGGCCGGCAGACGGCGCACTCGGCTGAACCCGAGCGTACGCTCGACCAGCCAGCGCACCGGCGCAAAGGCCTGCACCATGTTGACGATCGGCGCAAACCTACCCGCCAAGCGGCGCGCAACTTCCGGCGAGGCGGCAATCATGCGCTCGCGGCGCCGAGGCCCATGCTTGTCGTGGCGCAGCTGCAGCACTTCACTCTTGAGCTTGGCCATGTCCACATTGCTCGGGCATTCGGTCTTGCAAGCCTTGCACGAAATGCAGAGATCCAGCGTCTCCTGCATCCGATCACTGGTCATGGCATCCGGACCCAACTGGCCCGTCATGGCCAGCCGCAACGCGTTGGCGCGCCCGCGCGTGGAATGCTCTTCGTCGCGGGTGACCATGTAGCTGGGGCACATGGTGCCGACCAGCGTCTTGCGGCATTGCCCCACCCCCGAACACAGTTCCACCGCCGCCGCGAAGCTGCCGTCCTCGCGATAGCGGAATTCCGTTTTCAGCGGCTGCGTCTGATAGGCCGTCCCATAACGGAGGTCCTTGTCGATCGGCGGACCGTCGACGATTTTCCCGGGGTTGAGCAGTCCCTTCGGATCGAACAGAAACTTCACTTCCTTGAATGCCCTGTAGAGCGTGGGCCCGAAGAAGCGCGGAATAAACGCACTGCGGGCAAGTCCGTCGCCGTGTTCGCCGCTCCACGAGCCGCCATACTCCTGCACCATCGCGAAGGCGGCCTCGGAAATCGCCTGCATGCGCGCAATGTCCCCCGCCTGCCGCAGGTCCAGCACCGGGCGCACATGAATCAGCCCGACGCTGGCGTGCGCATACATGGCCACGTTGGTGTCGTGCGCATGACAAAGCTTCACCACCCGATCAATATACTCCGGCAGCACGCGCACGGGCACCGCGGCATCTTCGATGAAGGGAATTGGTTTGCGGTCTCCCTTGAGCCCCAGCATCAGCCCGAGGCCACTCTTGCGCACGGTCCACACGCTCGCCTGCGCCGCCGCCTCGGTCATCACTGGATAGGCATACCCCACCCCCCGTGCCCGTAAATCCGCCACCGCCGCGTGGGCCTTCTGCGCCACGGCTTCCGGCGTGTCGCCATAAAACTCGATCACCAGCGCCGCCGCCGGATCGCCCACAATGAATCCGGCCATGTCCGCGGTGGCCCGGTTGCCGCGCGCCATCTGCAGGACGATCCGATCCAGCAATTCCACCGCCGATGGCCCGTGGGCCAGCAGTGGCTCCACCGCGCGAATCGATTCGAGCAAATCGCGGAAATGCGCCACACACAGCGCCGTGTGTTTGGGCAACGGTTCGAGTTTGACCGTCGCCTCCAGGATGATCGCCAGCGTGCCCTCACTGCCGCAAATCAGCTTGGCGAGATTCCATTCATCACGATCAACGAATTCGTCGAGGTTATACCCCCCGACCCGCCGCATCACCTTCGGATAGCGCGCTGCGATCTCCTCGGCATTGGCCTGGATCAGACTGCGGAACGCCCGATAAATCCCGCCCTCCCGGGTCGGCTGCAAAGCCAGATAATCATACTCGAGCGCCGATTTGGGTCCGAGCTGCAGCCGCGTGCCGTCCGCCAGCAGCACGGTCAGCCCGATGACGTGATCAACCGTCTTGCCATACAGAATGCTGCGCATGCCGGACGAATTGTTCGCGATCATGCCGCCCACGGCCGCGCGCGACGTGGTGGCCGGGTCCGGGGCAAAATGCAGGCGGTGCGGCGCGAGCAGCGTGTTCAATTCGTCGCGCACGAGCCCCGGCTGCACCCGCGCCCAGCGCCCCGCCGGACTCACCTCCAGCAGCGCGTTCATATACTTGGAAAAATCCAAGATCAGCGCCCGCCCCACCGCCTGCCCCGCCAGGCTCGTGCCACCCCCGCGTGCCATCACGGGAATGCCCTGCGCATTGGCGATCCGCAGCGCCGCCACCACGTCCTCCGCATGACGCGGCACCACCAGCCCGAGGGGCGGCAACTGGTAATTGCTGGCATCCGTGGCATAGATACCGAGCACCTGCGGATCAAAGGAAACATCACCCTGAATCTCGTCCCGCAGGGTCTTCTCCAGAGCTGGCGCTTGTGTCGGGGTCATGGGTGCCGTCGGCTTTTCAAAACCGCAGCAGCATAGGACCAACCGCCGCGTTCCGCAACCAACGACCGCCCCCCGCCCCAGCCACAGCCCGCCCGGGTTGCTAGCAGCCCTGCTAATAACTTTCACTAGCGTCCCATACAGGGGGAGGGAACACACCACGGAGCCACGGAGGAGAGGTC
>JAQCIA010000210.1 GCA_027620105.1 Verrucomicrobiota bacterium
CAGGGGGACGTAAACATGGAATGGCTGCGAAAATTGATGGGAAAGGCCGAGCCAGCACCCACGGTCACAGCGACCCTGCGCAAGGAGCCGGGCAATCTTTATGTGCTCAACATCAGCGGTGTGCTGAACAAAGCCACGGTCGACAACATCCAGGCGGTGACCGCGCGCGATATTGATGGCGGGGCGGATGATCTGAATATTCTGGTGGTGCTGCAGAACTTTGGCGGGTGGAAGCGCGGGGATAACTGGGGCGATATCGATTTTTTCGCCAAGTACGAGCAGCGCATCGCCAAGATCGCGGTGGTGGGGGACATGCGCTGGGAAACGGAAACGCAGATGTTTCTGGCAGCGGGCCATCGGCGGGGAGAAGTCCGCTATTTTGCTCCCGGACAGGAAGATGCCGCACGGGCATGGCTGAAATCGTGAAACCGGCATGGTGATGGCATCACGCTTGCGACGAATCTGGTTTTTGCCCTGGGTGCTGCGGGGCATGCGGGTGCTGGCGCTGCTGCTGGCGTTGCGCGGTGATGTGTTGGCGCAGGAGATCCTGCTGCGCGAAGGACAGACGGAGCCGGACGAAGGCACGTTTACCATTCCTTTCGTTTTCTTCAGTGATTCCCTCGGCGCAGCGGCGGGGGCCAGCGTTGGCAATCGCGGTTTTTTCCAACCTCAGGCATCGACCTTCGCCACGGTGGTTGGTTCCGTCAGTGGCACGGCGTATGGCTTTCTGGCCGTCCGTGATCTCGAAGTTCCCCAGACGGAACGGCTGTATATCAATGGCCAGCTGAATGTTGGCAGCTTTCGTGAAGTGGATTTGTATACGGATGGGAACCCGGAGTTTCCGGACGAGCGTGCGGGCAGCAACGATTCCGATGCCGACAATTTCCTGACCGGCGACGGGACCGACGTGAAGATCTGGACGCTGTTCGGCTACGTGTTGCCGCTTGGCAGCGGGGAGGGAGATCCCAAGTCACGCCTCGTCCTGCGCGATGGTGTGGTGATTGAGGGGGCGCGTGATACACACCTGTGGAATCCACTCCACAACGGCTACACGCTGGTGGGCATCAAGCCCTTCTATCGTCAGCAGAACCTCTCGACGGATGAGGCCGGTGACCGTGATGTGACGACCGCAGGAGCGGAGTTTCTCGCGCGGTACGAGAACACAGATTTCCATGAGAACCCGAGTCGGGGCAGCGCGCAGCAGATCCGCTATTCACAGGACTGGGGCACGCTGGGCAGCACGGCGCCCTGGCAGACGGTGGATGTGCAGGTGAACAAGTATGTGCCGTTGGCTGAGGGGGCGCGCAGCCGGCAGCGTGTGCTGGCCCTCACGGCATGGTGGATCGATACCCCGTCATGGAATAACTATGACGTTGAGAACGGCGTGGACGTGTATCATCGACCGCCCGCGTTTGCGGGGGCCTCGCTGGGTGGCTTGGAGCGCATGCGGGGGTATTCGGAGGGGCGCTTCAATGACCGTTCCGCGGCGTACTATGCGGCGGAGTATCGGCACATGCCGCAGTGGAATCCCTTGCGCGAGGTTGGTTGGCTTAACCGTCGCAATGCACGGGTGCAATGGTTGCAGTATGTGGTCGGTATGGAAGTGGGGCGCGTCGCCGACGATTTCGATCTGAGTGAACTGCATGCCGACATGAAGGTGAGTGGCCTGCTGGGGCTACGCGCGATGGTGAACACGCTGGTTGTGCGTGCGGATGTCGGCATTACGGCTGAGGGCGGCGCGGTTCAAATGACCATCGACCAGCCCTTCTGACGACGGCGCAGGGAGTTTAGCTCTGAGTGAGTGGCATGAATGGCTTTGCTGTCATATTGCAGATCGCGGTGTTGGGGGGCTGCCTCATTTTCGCGGGCCATGCCTCTGCCGCCGCACCGCCGCCGGTCCGCATTCCGTCCGCCTCCAGTACAGAAGGCTATCTGGCCCGCCTGCTGATCAACGAGGTGACCTTTCCCGGCGAACGCGGCTTTCGCAGCGAAACCGACTCACTGGCAGCCATGGATCAGCTCTTGTTTGTGTTGATTGGGCGGCTTGACCGCATCCCGGCGCCGTACACGCAAAAGCAAATCGCGGCGACGACTGCGGACAACATGATCGATATCATCACCGCTGGCGGCGTGCATGGCCAGTTCGAAGGGTTTTATCGCGACGGCAAGGGACTCGCGACAACGGTGCCACGTGTCGAAGCGCGCGTGACGCGGCTGACGGAGATTGCGAATCAGGGTGAGCCCGGGCGGTTTGCGCGCCTGATACAGTACGCTTGCAGCCTCGCGACTGGGTTTGTGAACCATGACATCGGCCAGCAGGATCGTTTTGCCGCACTGCAAGCGGTCGAGGGCGAATCGGTCACGGGCGGCGCATACGGGTGGATGACGGATGACCACGGCTACCGGCCCGGTGGAAATTTCGTGCGTATCCCGGACTCGCAGTCCGGGACATTTGGTGGAAACCGTTTCTTTGCGTTGCGGAAGGAGCCACGATGAGTTGTGTTTTTGGGCGGCTGCGGGCGGTCCGGTCACGCGGGGTGCGCTGCGGCGTGGGCCTGGTGGTTGTGTGCGGCCTATGGTGCGGCCTATGGTGCGGCGTCGCGGGCGCGTTGGCGGAACCGGGCGGCGCAACGCTTTCCGATCAGACGGTAACCGAGGTGGTTCGCCATCTTTATCGGTGGCATCTCGATGAGTCCGCCTTGGCGGGGCTGGAGGCGCAGCCCAAGATCGATGTGCTGGAGCGCGCCGTGGTGATGGCCCTGGATGCGGGAGACAACAGCAAGTTCGCCGAGCTTGTTTTTCCGCAGCTGCGGCGGCGTGTGCTGCTGAAGCGGGCGGATTATGCTGTCGCCGAAACCGGCTTGCGGATCACGAATGCGGACTTTCGCGTGGTCACTGTGGAAACCTTTGATGTGATGCCCGCGCCCGTGGAACTTTATGTCCGGCGGGAATTGGAGAAGGACGCGTTGATTCGGCATTTGTACGAGACGCGGGCCACGTTTACATTTCCGGATGGCGAGTTGCTGCAGCGTATGCGTGTGGCGCTGCGCCGGGTGCTGGCCGGGGAGGGACTGCCCGAGGGTACGCAGACCCTGTACGTGGCACCGCTTTCGCCGGTGGCCAACGATTTGTGGATTTACTGGGAGAATGGGGCCAGGATTGTGCGCTTCAGTTCCGATACGGATCTTGCGACGCCGGCATACTGGGCGCACGAAGACTTGGGAGCAGTCGTGTACGACTTGCGCAAGAGCGTGGTGGTGTCCATGGCCGAGGTGGCCGGGAGCAATGCGTATGTCACGCGTGACTGGGCCGCGCGGGTTCTCTTCAACTGCGTGGTCCATGGGGAGCGCTTGTCCGTGCATCCGGTGGAGGCGCTGGATGCGCCCATGCAGGTCGAGGCGGCACCGCTGCAACCCTGAGCAGGCATGGCAATGATGGCAAACGGAATGGCATGAGGCGACGGTTGCACACGACTTTTGTGCGGGGGATGCCGTGTGGCATGCTGGTGCTGATGCTTGCATCTCTGCCGATAATTTCCGCCAGGGCGGGTGATAGCTGGCAGGTGTGGATGGGGCAGGGCGTGGATCAGGCGGTAACAAAGCGGACCACGCTGCGGGCGGCGCAGTCCTTTCAATACGCCATTGATTCGGGTGCGCTGGCGACGTACTACGTCGACGCTGGCGGAGGCGTCTATGTGACCGACTGGCTGGATCTTGGCGCGGCCTATCGCCAGCAGTATGACAAGCGCGACGGTCACTGGCAGGCGGAGAGTCGGCCCTATGGTGATGCGACGTTGTTCTGGAAATCGCGATGGGTGACGCTGTCGGATCGAAACCGGCTGGAGTATCGCAACCGCGAAGAACAAAGCGACACACTGCGCTATCGCAACAAGCTGACGGTGCAATACCATGCAAGGAGCGATGGCGTCGGGTTCAAGCCTTATGTGGCGATGGAAGCATTTGCTGATGAATCGGCGCGACTGCGGGAGCGGGACCGGATGCGCTTCACGCTGGGGGTGCGCAGGGAGCCGCAACGCGGATTGCTGCGGAAGTTGGCGGATGATGCAGGGCGGGCGCTGACGATGGATTGGTATGTGACGGAACAACGCACGAAGAAAGCGAACGATTGGACGAACGAGTACATCGCTGGCATTAAGATCGGCATCCATTTTTAGGGAGGTGCGGAATGCGTCGCAGACACAAACTGCAAATATTGCTGGTGGTGTGCCTGGTGCTGGGAGGCGGGCGCGCGTTTGCCGAGACGGCAGGGGAGACGCCTGCTGCAGATACGGAAGCGGGGCGTCCGAAGGTGGGGCTCGTGCTGGGTGGCGGCGGTGCGTTGGGGTTTGCGCACATCGGGGTGTTGCAAGTGCTCGAAGAGCAGCGCATTGCGATCGACTACATT
>JAQCIA010000211.1 GCA_027620105.1 Verrucomicrobiota bacterium
CTGGCCACCGAATGGCCGCACCTGGTGGGCAATGACGTCGCCCGCCACACCCGCCCGGCCGGCCTGGAGCGGCGCGTGCTGCTTGTCTATGTGGACAGCTCGGTCTGGCTGAGCGAGTTGCAGCGCTTCGGGCAAAAACAAATCCTCACGAATCTACAGAAGCGCTTTGGCCAGGACTGCGTGCCGGCCCTGCGCCTGCGCCTCGACCCGGATGGTGGTGCGCCACCATCCGCGTGAATGCAGTGCCGTCTGCCTGTCTCGCCCCATCAGCGCCCTGGCACGGCACCCGCCTGCCGACTAATTCAGCGGCATGACTTGATCGACGGTACGACGTAGGGCCGCCGACGTTTCCAGCGCCTTGTCTCGATACTTGCGTGCCAGATCCGCGTTACCGAGATTGGCGCAATGGAGCGCCGTCGCCAGATACTGTTCACCCAGTGTGCTGCGAGTTGCCTTTGAATCCTTGATGCAATGGTCAACAATCGCCAGGAACTGCGTGAACGCGAGGTCCCCCCAGGGAACCGTGCGACGATGCAGCTTAATGCCGCCGCTGTCCGCGCCCAGAATATCTTCACGAGTACCGCCCGGTCGTACCCACCCCCAGGCGAAGGGCGCCTTGCCCAGTTCCTGTATCAGGAAACCTTTCAATCCCTCCAGACGCGCGTAGCGATCCAGCAGATTCTCCAACGCAGCCTTGCCCTCATCGGTTTTCAGCGTGAGTCCCGCGGCTTTTGCCTCACGCGCAACGTCCCGATAATCAAATCGCATCGCCGCATCGCTGCCGCGCGCCGCGAGGCCCTGCACCACCGCCAATTCCGCAGCAATGCCCTCCTGACGCCCCTGTTCCGCCTGTCGCCGCTCCGCCTCCACCTGCCGCTGCGCCGCTTGCGCACGCACGGAACTCTGAATCGTGGCCAGGGCACGCGCCTGACTGCGCGCTTGCTGCAATGCCGCCTGCATGACGCCATCCACTTCATGGAGCAAGGCCTGCTGCTCCTGCAATTCCGCTTCGCGGCGGGCGATCTCTTCGGGCCCGTTGGCCTGGTTCGCGCCCGCCAGCAAAGCGTCAGCCGCCGCCACGATCAAGGGCACGCGCCCCCTCGCGTCATGTCCCGCAGCGGCTTGCGCCTGTAACTGCTCGACGATGCTCCGCGCCGACGCCAATGGCGTGCCCGCGTCAGCGCCTGGCGGCACATCCCCAACGAGCGTTTCGATCTCCACCAGCCCCTGCTGCGCCGGGGCCAGCAGGGACTCGAAGACCGCTACATCCCGCAGCACGTTCGTCGCCGCGATCGCGATGGCTGCATGCGCGGCCTCCGCTTGCCCGCGGGCCAGCAGAAGCGCCCGCGCGGATCGTCGCGCTTCTTCCCCCGCTTTCTGCTTGGCACGCGCGGTCATGATCGCAATGGTTACCACGGCAACCAGCACAAGCCCACCGATGATCATCCCCGTCACCAGCGAATGACGGCGTCGGCGCGCGCGCACAATTTGCAGCTGCTCTTCAACCCGCGGAAACGGCGCCACCACGCGCGGACCATGGTGCGTCTGCCGATTGCGTCCCATCGCGGCCACAATGACCGCGGGATCCTTCTTCTTGATGGTCACCCGCTTGCCGCTGCTCGCCGCCAGCGTCCTCACGCCTCCCGTGGCCACGGCATCCTGTAAATTCCGGCGTAAATCGCTCAACAGCGAGGCATAGGTGGGGTACCGCTGGGCGGGTTCGCGCGCCAACATGCGCTCTAGCGTCTGCACCAGTGGTTTGGACAGTTCCGGACGAATGCCGTCCAGGGCATGCGGATTTT
Organism: Verrucomicrobiota bacterium; assembly: GCA_027620105.1. Taxonomy (GTDB): domain Bacteria; phylum Verrucomicrobiota; class Kiritimatiellia; order UBA8416; family JAIOPI01; genus JAIOPI01. The sequence goes on from JAQCIA010000211.1 coordinate 1,803, forward strand.
TTGTCAGCCGCGCCTTGACCACATCAATCGGCGTGGCGCCATCGAATGGTGGCCGCCCGGCCAGCGCGTGATACAAGGTCGCGCCGAGGCTGTAGATGTCCGACCGTCCGTCACTCTTACGTCCCCGCGCGCGCTCCGGCGCAATGTAGTAGGGCGAGCCCCAGACCCCCTCGGCCGCCGCCTTATCGGCGAAACTCGCGATACCAAAATCGACGAGTTTGGCCTTCCGCTTTTCATCCAGCAAAATATTCTCGGGCTTGATATCGCCATGCACCAGGCCGATTTCTTCCGCCGCCTGCAGGCCTTCCGCGATATCCACCCCAACGCGCAACACCAGCGCCGGGTCAAGTCCGCGAGGCGTGTTCTCAATCAAGCGGTCGAAGCGGTGACCGGACACCAGTTCCATCACGATGTAGGGTTGGCCATTGACCTGCCCGTAGGAATAAATCTGCGCCACATGCGGGTGATTGAGCCGTGCCGCCGCCTGGGCCTCGCGTTTGAAATTCTCCACGAACTCCGCGTTCGCGCCGAGCTGCTGCAACATGACCTTGATGGCCACCAGCCGTCCGAGCGATTCGTCACGCGCCCGATAAACCCCGCCCATCCCGCCGGTGCTGATCAAATTCAGCAGGAGAAACTGACCGAAGCGCGCGGGAACCGTGTCCTGATTCCCGCAGGAAGGACACTCCACGCCAGAAAAAGGTTCGAGCGCGGTGATGTCCAGGCGCGTACCGCATTGGGCACACGACACCTCCGCAAGGCGCTCGATCTGAACTTCCGTTCCGCCGTCTTTACTCATGGGTTGCGCTGCGCGGCACGATCAGCGCCTGCCGATGCACAATGCGCCTTGATCGCTTTCGCGAGTATCTGCCATAGTCACGCAATTGTCGAGCGGCGATCAGCCGCCCGTCCGCGATTGGCAACGCACGCGTATGCATCCCATTTTTCTTCAGCTCGGCCCCCTGACCATTCACTGGTACGGCGTCTTCATGGCGCTGGCCTTTCTCACCGGATTCGCGAGTTGGGTGGCCGTGGGGCGCCGCGAAGGGCGGAACGCGCAGTTCGTCTCGGATCTGATATTCTGGGTCATGGTCGCCGGCATCCTGGGCGGGCGCGTCGCCTATGTCGTCGCCGACTTGCCCTACTTCCTCGCCAATCCAACGCACATCCTGGCCATCTGGGAAGGTGGCTTGATCTACTACGGCGGCTTCATCGGCGCCATCCTGGCCGTGTTCATCTTCGGGCGACGGCGCCACATCCCCCTCCGTGTTTTGCTGGATTTTTCGATCACGTCACTGCCGATCGCCCACGCCATCGGCCGCATCGGCTGCTTCCTGAACGGCTGCTGCTTCGGCGACCTCTGTTCCCGCTGGCCCGCCATCGCATTCCCCGCTGCAAGCGCCCCCTGGTCGCGCCACCTTGATCTGGGCCTCATCACGCGTGACGCCGCCCTAAGCCTGCCCGTGCATCCCGTGCAATTGTATGAGGCCATCTGGAACCTCGCCATCTACCCGATCCTCCTGCTGCTCTTCCGCTTCCGCCGACGGGATGGCCTGGTCACCGGCGCCTACTTCATTCTCTACCCGCTCGGGCGCTTCCTGCTGGAATTCCTGCGCGGCACGGAACGGCTACACGCCGGACCGATCTCCGCCGCCCAGGCCATCAGCCTCGGGTTGATGGCGATCGGCCTGCTCTTCCTCCTCACCAGCCGCCCTCGCGCCGCTTCCGCATCATGAAATCGCTCGTCGTCCCGCCCGAATCGGCCGGCATGCGCCTCGACATCTGGCTCGAGACGCAACTGGATGATCTTTCCCGCGCACGCATCCAGGCCCTGATTCGCTCCGGCCATATCACCCTCACGGACGCCCGCCCCGCCAAACCGCATCAGAAAGTGCGACCAGGCATGTGCATCGCTGTGGCGCCGCCACCACCTGTGCCCGTCGATCTCATTCCGGAAGCAATTCCACTCGACATCCTGTTCGAGGATGCCGACATCATCGTCATCAACAAACCGGCTGGACTCGTCGTACATCCCGCCGCCGGACACGCCACCGGGACCCTCGTCCATGCGCTGCTGTTTCACTGTCAGGACCTTGCCGGTATCGGCGGCGAACTCCGCCCGGGCATCGTGCATCGCCTGGACCGCGACACCACCGGCGTCATGGTCGTCGCGAAACATCAGCAGTCCATGGCCGCGTTGGTCGAGCAATTCAAGGCTGGGACTGTACGCAAGGAATACCTAGCCCTCGTCCACGGCCAGCCGCGCCCCGCCAGCGGCACCATCGAAAGCCTCATCGGACGCAGCCGCCATGACCGCAAAAAAATGTCGGCCACGCCCACCCACGGACGCCATGCCGTGACCCACTACCGCATCGCAGAAAGCCTCGGCCCCCACACCTTGCTACGCCTGCGCATCGAAACCGGCCGCACCCACCAGATACGTGTGCACCTCGCGCACATCGGCCACCCCGTCGTGGGCGACCCCACCTACGGCAAACGCCGCGCCACCCCCGGCGCCAACCGCCAGATGCTGCACGCCGCCGAACTGGCCCTCACCCCCCCCC
>JAQCIA010000212.1 GCA_027620105.1 Verrucomicrobiota bacterium
ACCCGCGCGGCCGGCGGCCGGCTTCATATTCCCGGCGAAGATCGGGGCGCATGAAATCGTGGTACCGGTCGCCGAGTTTTTCCTTGGTGATGATGGGGAACGCATCGAGGCGCGGGGCGAGCTGGCGCTCGCGGTAGAAAGGAATCCGCTCCGCCGCGCGAACCAGGAGCGTGTGCACCTGATCCGCTTGCCAGGCGGCGAGGCGCTCCGGCGTCCAGCGTTCCATGACACGGAACTCCCGGTAACATTTTCCCGCACGCGAGCCGATCGCCCGCTGCAACAGGAAGAACACCGCGCGTCGCAACTTCACCATGTCAGACTTGCACTTTGAGCAGCGATGTCATGCGGCACTTTCCCCGCCGCCGGCGTTGAGTCCGGGCCTCGTCCATTGGCGCCGCGCGTCGGCCGCGCGTCGCTGGTCGATCCGGCGCTGCCGCCGCGTCGCCACCAGATGGCGTGCGTTCCAGACAATGGCGTAGAGGAAGATGCCGAAATTGACCACCACGTTTGAGGGATGCAGCCGCTTCGCCAGCGGGTCGGTCAGATCCACCGGCCAGAACGGGACGCAGCCCTTGATGAAATGCCGGGCCAGTTGGTATAGGTTGCCGCCGATTCCGTCGTGCTTTAAAGACAAGCGCAGATTGTTGCGTATCTGCAGCACACCGGCCCGCAGGGGGATTTTTCCAAACGAGCCCTGGCCCCGGTGCCACACCGGGATATTGGTGGCCAGGATGCGATACCCGCCCTGGCGCACCCGGCGTTCGAAATCGTCGTCTTCGGCATAGGCGAAGAACCCTTCATCGATCGGCCCAACATGCTCGAAAACGGAGGCGCGCACGAACATGGCGGTACCGTTCACCATCTTCTCTGTGTCCTGCACGTCAATCACTTGCCATTCCCGCACGGCGTTGGAGAACCCGGCGTCGGGGTCCCCGCCGCGCGGCTCCAGCAGCCGAAACCCGACGATTCCGATGCGCGCGTCGTTTTCGGCGATTCCGACGGCCATCCGGATCCACCGCGGATCGACGCGGATATCGTTGTTGGCCAGCACCACGTACCGGGCGCCGGCCCGGCATGCGTGCCGGATGCCCAGGTTGTTGCCGCCCGACCACCCCTCATTCACTGGACTGGCGAGGACGGTGACCGTTGGGAACTGCCGGCGCACGTAGTCCACGGAACCGTCGGTGGACGCGTTGTCCACCACCAGCACGTTGAACGCCTCGTAGTCCGTGGCCAGCAACGAGGGCAGTCCGATCTCCAGGTGCTCTTTCCCGTTATAGTTTAGGACCACGATCCAGACCGGCGGCGATGTCGAGCCTGCTGAATACTCCGTCCGCATGCCGGATCAGCCTTTCATCTCCATGTGGCCCCGCCAGCCGGGCGGCGGGACATAAGGGCGGATCGGCGCGAGGCAATCCAGCCCCCCGATGGCGCGTCCGTCCACGATCACGCAGACGTCCGCGGGGTTGAAACACCCCCACCGGGCATCGGCGAAACTGCGGTGTCGGCACAGGCAGGGGATGGCGCGATAGTCGAATCCCATCAACCGCGCCATGGCCATATCGACCAAAAACGGGTCGTCGCTTGCCAGAATGAGGCCGGACTCCACAGGCAGCGGTTGCAGCGGCCCGTTCCCCTCCCCTGAGACCACGCCGTCCATGATGGCCACATACGCGCGTTGGGGTGTGGCAGCCAAATGGCCCCCCTGCGGCGGGGCATAGCGGATGATGCGGTTCAGATCGTAGATCATCCGCCACAACGTGTCGTTGCCGTGCCATGACCCTGAGGCGACATACAGGCGGTTTCCAGCCAGCGCTTCCAGAGTGCCGGCGGTTTCGATGCGACGCAAGCGCTTGAGAAACTCCCACGCGCGGCGGCCGACCCGGAAGAGCTGCGGCGAACGCTTCTGCCAGCGACCCCGTAAACGGACCTGGCAGCGCACCAGCCAGGGCGCCCCGGGCGCGAACTCGTCCACTCCCATACGGTGGTGCACCAGGCATGCCTTGTCGCCGTTGATCCCCACAAGGTTCTTTAGCGCCCCGGTTACCCCTGCCTTCTGATGCGTCTTCATCTTGGGCAGGTTGATGAACAAGTCGCTGTCCAGGACGGACCCGCATATCACGTAGCGATGACGCCCCCGCCGGTGGCTACTCACGGTCTCGACCGGGTCGAAATCCGACACGCGGAACTTGTCCCCGTCGGCGCTGATCGACTCCACGAAACTGGACTCGTCCAAAATCACTTCGCGGTACCCCGCCGGGTCTCCGGGCGCAGTTCGGCGCGCCAGGAACCCGTCCTCCTCAACGAACCGCTCCCGCCGCCAGTCGCCGAAGCGCACGACCGGCCGCCGGCCGCTGGCGTACTTGCGCACGAGCGCATCGAGTCCCGATTGCGCCGTCATGCGGTCCCAGTCGGCGCTTTGCAGGGGCACGTCGCCAATCACCACCGACTCGGCCCGCGGGTACTTGCGCAGGCACGCCTCGATCACGGCCTCGATCAGGGCCGGACTCGTAACCAGCGCCCGGATCGGGAACCGGGCGTCCTCCTCATGTTTGACCCAATTCGGTTTGAGGCAAATGCGCCTGAAATCCCCCTCGGGCAGGAGGCGTGCCACAAGGTCGATGAGTTCCTGCCCCGGGGCGGGGGCGGCCAAAACGTGTACGGCGGGGGTGGTCGCCGCGGCGCGCGATGCGTTGACGGGTGAAGCGCTCATTTCACGTGGCATGGCGGACGCCCCGCGCCAGCAGATTGCGCGTGGGCACGCGGGGCGCCGCACGCCCCAGCGACAGACAGATGGCATGGTGCACAACGCGCAGGTAAAGATCCCGCAGCCACCCCAGGGCCGTAGCGGCCTCCCATGCCGGGCGCACGCTGACGTGCTCCGGAGAGAAGCCTGCCAGGACCAGGAGATGACGGACCGACGCTTCGGACACTCCGAATTCGTGGGACAGATCGCTATATAGCGCCCAGGCGCCAAAGAGGCTTCCCATGTTCGGTGTCCGCACGATCAGCGTGCCTCCATCCGGCCGCAGACGCGCGCGCAGCGACGCCAGCATCTCGGTGGCTTTCTCCTTAGGAACATGCTCCAGCAGGTCCAACGCCAGGATAAGATCGTAAGGCTCCGTCCGCGGCCAGGCATCCATCCGCAGCACGTCGTGCTGCTTGACGAAATCCAGCCCCGCCTGGTGGCAGAGCGCGACACTCTCGGAAGAGAAGTCGAAACCTTCGAGGTCCGCATACCCGCGCGAACGCAGATAGGCCAGGGTGTGGCCTTCGCCGCAGCCGGCATCGAGGAGGCGCGCGCCCCGGTTGGCCGGGAGCCAGTTCCGCAACTGGCGGTCGCACACGCGGAACAACAGTCGGCTCTGCGCGGCGTCTTCAACGCTCGGGCGTTGCATCACCGTGTGATAGCGCTGTAACAGCGCCTGCGTGGTTCCATTTTCGTTCTTGGCCGGGGATGCTGTCACGGTGCGCTTTTCCTGACTGTGCCGCGGAAGTAAAGCCGGTCTGCGAACAACGAGGGCCAGCCGCGGCCCAGCGGCGCCAGCGGACGGCTGGCGAGATCGAGCAGGCGTCGGGTCCACCCGTGCGCGCGATACGCGACGGGAAACGCGAGCCAGGAGAAGGCTTTTCCCGTCACGGCGACGTCAGCCATGCCGATTTCCGCGCGCAGCAGGCGCTCAAGTGTGGATCGCGTGAAGAAACGGATATGCGCGTCCTGCCAGGGGCGGCGCAGCGAGGTGGCCGGCGATCCGCCGGGGTTGAAAATCCCGCCCGCGAACAGCAACCGATTCGGCAGGACCGCGGCGTTGGGAACCGAGCCGATGACGAGCCCACCGTCCCGCACGACGCGGCGCGCCTCGGCCAGGCAGAGGTCCGGGCGAAAGAGGTGTTCAAGGACTTCGAAGATGGTTACCGCATCGAAGGCGTCATCGGGGAACGGCCAGATCTGCGTGGTATCGCACTGCCGGACGTCCAGCCCCTTCTCGCGGCACAGCCGCACGGCGCTTTCCGAGACATCCACGCCCGCATAGACCGCACCCCGTTCGCGGATAAGGGACGCCAACCGTCCGTCGCCGCATCCGACATCCAGCACGCGGTTTCCAGTCTGGACATGGCGCCGGATGTGTTCCACTTCCGCGGGAATGACGGCGACCTCGCGCGCGGTCCACTTGCCCTGGCCGTGCTCCCAGTAATCCCGATAATATTGATCCACTTGCATATGCTCTCCTCGATCAATTCCCGACACAACGCGGAACCGCCCGCATCCGTCGCCGCGCTTCAAACAAGCGCAGCAATTCCGCGGCAACCTCCGTTACCGAGAACTGCTGCACAGCGCTCCGCGC
>JAQCIA010000213.1 GCA_027620105.1 Verrucomicrobiota bacterium
TGGCCACTGGTGCAGGAAGCGCGTGCGCAGTGGCTCTCCGGTCAATTTCCATTCTGGGCATCTTCCGTTTGCAACGGAACGCCACTGCTCGCAAACATCAACGCGGGCGTCCTGTATCCGCTGCGTCTGATCCATAATCTCCTGCCCTTGCCCTTTGGCTATCAATTTTTCCTGGCGGCACATGTGTGGCTGAGCCTCTTTGGGATGCACGTGTTGCTGCACCGGCGCCTGCGGTTGCAGCCGCTCGCGGCCGCCATCGGCGCCATCGCCTTCACCGCCTGCGGGTACGCACGCGGGATGTGGGACACACACAATTTTGTCGCCTTGCCCTGGATTCCGCTGGGACTGGCTGCCTTGCTAGGGTGTGCGGCTGGTGGCCAACATCGCCTACGCGGGATGGCGGGAGCGGCCCTGTGCTGGACGCTGCTGCTGCTGGGTGGCGATTTCCAAGCTGCCGTCCTGTGGCTGCCGGTCGCGGCGCTCCTTGCCGTGCTGCACCCGCATCGACGCCAGTTGTTACCAGCGCTGGGGGTGGTCGCGCTGATCGGCGCCCTGCTGTCCGCGCCGCAATGGCTGCCCACCTGGCGCGCCACGGCCGAGTCCTACCGTGCTGCGGGGATGCCCTACGCAGAAGCCATCGAGCGTTCGCTCCACCCTTTGCGCCTCGTGGAGTGGTGTGTGCCGCATCTGTTCGGCAATCGCGCCACGTGGTTCGGCGATGCCCTCACGGCCGCAGATGGCGGTGCGCAACTCCCCTGGACCTCGTCCGTTCACGTCGGGCGCTTTGCATGCGGGTTGGCGATTCTCGCCTTCGCCTGGCGCCGCCGTCGCCCCTCGGTGCGCTGGGCGGGACTGCTCGTGCTGGGCGGCACGCTGCTGAGTTTCGGCGGATATTTGCCGGGATATCGCGAATGGCTGTCCCTGCCGATCGTGGGAACCTTCCGCTATCCGACCAAGTATATGCTCTGGGCGAGTCTGGGACTTGCCGTGCTGGCGGCGTACGGCGCCAATGCGTGGCTGGCTCTGTTGCGCGCCGGTCGCGCACGCCTGGCCGTCACCCTGACGATCTGGTGGTTCTGTGTGTTGGCACTCGCATGGGGCGGCGGCGCGTGGTTGTTGCGGTCGCTGGCGCCTGCCGCGTCAGGCGCAGGGGCCTGGGCCAATTCCGCCGGCATTGTGCTGGCAGCACTGCTGGGGATTGCGGTTGCGGGGATGCTGCTGTTCCGTGACCGGCGCAACGGCGTCGCCCTCGTGATGTTCGCGCTGGTCTTCTGTGACAGCGCCACCGGTTGGTTCACCGAAACGCCGACGACTTCGCGTTGGACGCCATTGGCGGCGCCACCCGTGGCGCAATTCATCCGCGCCAGCGATGCCGCTTCCGGCAGAGTCCTGCGCGATCCGGCCGTTCAAGGGGCTCCATCCCATGCCGATCTGCAGCGTCTTTCCCCTCAGGAGCGCGCTGCGTGTTTCATGCGCGATGTGCTGGATTTCAACAGCGCCCGCTTGTGGGGTCTGCGCACGGCCGATGGATTCTCACCCATCGAATCGGCCACCATGCGTGCCTACCGACTGCAAATGGCCAAGCCGGTGCGTAGCGGCGTGCCCGCACCGCAGGATCTGGCGACGTTCTGTCAGATGGCAGGCGTGGTCTGGCTCATCACCACCGGGGAACGGGCGGCCGCACTCGATGCCGCGGGGCTGCAGGCCGAGGTCGCCGCGACATGGGGACCAGCGGATGCGTTTGTGCTGTTGCGTATGCCCGACGCATCCGAAGCCGTTTGCATGCCCGCGCTTGCCAGTGGCGGTGCCGTGAGTGGACCAGAGGTGCTTGGTCTGTACCGCGCGCGGCCCGGTTCGGTGCGGGTGGATTTGTCCCCTGGTGGCGCCACGCAACTCATCGTTCGCGAAACGTGGTCAGGCGGTTGGCGGGCCGTGGATCAGTCAGGCGCGGTCTTGGCCCTCGCGGCATCACCGGAAGGATTCATGCAGTTGCAACTGCCGGCCGGTGTGCGCCAGGTGCGCCTGCAGTACGCTCCGGCGGGGTGGGGCATGGGGCTTGGATTCGGGCTGCTTGGCCTGTTGTGTCTCGTCGGCCTTGTCGTGACGCGCGAAAACCTGCACGCGCGGGTGCGCCAACCCGGCGTGGCGATCGCGGTTTGCGTGGGGGTGGCTCTGGCGATTGGGGTTGGCGCACGCGCGCATTGGGCCTGCACCTTTGACGAAGGTTTTCATCTGACACGCGGCACGATGCTGCAATTCACCGGTGACAGCCGGCTCAGCTATTTTCATCCGCCACTGCAAAATTTCATTTGCGCGGGGGTGGCGAAACTGGCGTTTGGGGAGCAAGTGACGGTCCCACGTGGCGAGGCGTGGGAAACCTCAAACCTGTGGTTCGTTTCGCGAGACCTGGCGCTCCAGAATCAGAACATCTACCGGCAGATGATTGCCGCGGCCCGCTGGGGCACGTCGCTGTTCGCGGCGTTGGCCATCGGGGTGGGGACGTGGTGGGGATTTCGCGCGCGCGGACCTTTGGCGGGCTGGCTGGCCGGCATCGGCCTGGCCCTGAGCCCGTCCCTGCTGGCGCACGGGAATCTGATCACGACCGACATGGGGCTGACCGCCTTCGCCATGTTGGGGACGGCGCTGCTGTGGCGTGCGACCGCAGTTGGCGATGATGGGGGAAAAGCCTTTCCGCTGTGGCCGGCCACGCTTGCCTTCGTCGCCGCCGTCCTGACGAAGCACAGCGGGCTGGTCTGGTTTCTCGGCTACATCCTGCTCGCCATCCCGGTGCTGGCCGTGGCGCGCCGCTCCCCGCGTCCGCTGTGGCAAATTCTGCTTGGTGGGCTCTTTTTTCTCGTTCTGTTTGCCGCTCTATATGGCGTGACCCCCCAGCAGGTGCGCGTGCCGGACACTTCCTGGTGGAGTGGGAAATCATTTCCCGGTGGGCGGTACGTGGAGGGGCTGATTAGCCAGACACAGCATAGCGTGGGTGGTCAGCGCGCATTTTTTCACGGAGAGCGCCTGGTGTCTTCCCCCTGGTGGGTGAACGTCGCGCAACTCGGCTTGAAGAATCCTCCGCTGTGGTGTCTTGCGGCGCTGGCCGGATTAGTGGCCTGGTGTGGACGACGCCGTCCACTGAGAATGTGGGTGCCGGTGCTGCCGGCGATTTTTTTCGCCGCAATGTGGATGGGGCCGAACCATCTGGCCATTGGCGTGCGGCATGCCCTTTCACTCGTTGCGCTCGGCACAGTCCTGGGGGCGATCTGGGCTGCGGGACTCACGCAACGAACCTGGCGCACGGCGTTATGTGGCGCGCTTGTGCTGGCGGCACTCGCCGCCGCCAGTGCCTATCCCCATTTCATCAGCTACTATCCGGCGTGGGCGGGCGGCGTCAGCCACGGACAGCGTTGGATGGTGGATAGCAACTACGACTGGGGACAGGATTTGGATACCTTGGAGAAGCACTGGGCGGAGTTGATTGACGCCAACGGTGGGAAGCCGCCGCATCTGATCTATTTCGGATTTTTGGACCCGTCGACCATCTACGGCATGCCCGTTGCGCAGCCTTCACTGCTGGGGTTCATGACCGCAGGAAGGTGGCCTGACCCAGCGTTGCTGAAAGGCCTGGGGACCATTGATGCGACGGTCGTGGCCAGCATCTCCTCCCTGGAGCTGAATCCTTATGGTGTCGATTTTGCGGAACTGCGGGCCGCACCCCGTGCGGGCCGTGTTGGGAATGCCTTCTATGTGGTGACGCCTGGAGTCGCGGTCCAGCAGGGCGGGGCGGGGGTGTCGATGCTTGCACGTCCACCTCCTGAAGAGTGGGATTTGAAGGAATCACGATGAAGAGCAATAGTCTGTCACGGATCAAGGAGGCGAGCGCGGCGAGCCCGAGGCCATTAAAGACCACTGCTCACCCGAATGCGTTGCGCAGATCACGGGCAAAGATGTTTCGGGCGGTTACGTGATGCTTCGACGGATCGTTGCCTTGTATCCCAGGGCCTTTTCCGACATTGCGACGACGTTGGAAGTCCTGGCGAAGCGGGGTGATCGCGTTGCGTGGCATCGCACCGTGGCATCGTCTGGCGAGAGATGATCACAAGTCGCTTCAAAGACGATCGCCTTGCGGAGGAGTGGTGCATTGCCGATCTGGCGGAACATCAGTTGCGGGCGAGGAAATCGCGGAAGCGATGACGCGTTCCTGTCGTCGACGCCCGCTTCCCCGCCGCCCGCGGCAAGCACGCGTTCCCATGGCCGCCTGGTCTGGGCATGGAAAGCGATCTGACCGGTCGGGCGCATCCCTGATTTACTGACCTGGAGCGCGTGTTG